>JBIOEC010000119.1:0-4245 GCA_044445645.1 Gammaproteobacteria bacterium
AGAGGGATCTTATGAGCTTTCTATTTCAAATGAATGATCAAGATTTAAACAACATCTATCATAAGTGGCAAAAGAATTGGGGATGGATAATGCTTTGGGGTATAGCTCTGGCTGGTTTGGGTACCTTAGCGATTGTATTCTCTTTTGCCGCCACTGTGATTTCCGTAGTGTTTTTAGGATTTTTACTCGCAGCATGCGGTGTATTTGTTACCATCGACTCGTTTCAGTCATGGTGGGGACATTGGAGTGGGTTTTTCTTACATTTAGGTATTGGAGTTTTGTATTTAATTATTGCCTATATGTTTATTCTAACTCCACTTGCCACTGCCATTTCTCTGACTTTTCTGTTAGGGATTTTCTTTGTGGCCATTGGTATCTTTCGTATTTTTTATTCACTGACTTCCGGCTTACCGCAAAAAGGTTGGAGGCTATTTAATGGTTTGATTACCTTGCTACTAGGTATTTTAATTCTCACTGAATGGCCTGTTTCCGGAATTTTTGTTTTAGGCTTATTTATTGGAATCGATTTAGTCTTTTCAGGTTGGGTATATATCATTGCCGCTTTATCTTTACGCAAAAGTGATACTGGAATTAAATAAGATGTTTGTTATCCCGCAAGTCAGCAGTTCACGGCGAGACTTCGCCGGGAATTGCTGACTTTGCGGGATAACAGCGCTAAGTATAATCAAATAGTGGCCCAGTCAGTAGTTCCGCAATAGTAGGGCAAAGATCAATAGTATTCGACTTATGCATTACAGTATTGCAGGAGATAACTTTTGCACCGGTTTGCAGTAGCTCTTCATATGCATTGCCTGCAAACAGAGCATGTATGCCAATACATACCGCAGGCTTCATAGCTAATTTCTGGGTGCAGTTTACTGCAGCCAACATAGTTTTTCCGGTAGAAATAATATCGTCCACTAAAACTGGAGTATGATCCCGATACTTTTCTAGTTGTGGAATTGTCACTTCAACATCATGATCTCCATGGCGATTTTTTCTAGCGATCAAATAAGGCGCACCAGTAAATTTAACAATAGCAGATACCCATTGATCACTCTCAGCATCTGGCCCAATAATCACTGGATCTGGCACTTCAATTTTAATCCACTCAGCAATTGCGCGCCCTGCATGTAACACGGTACTGGGAATAGCATAGATTTGATTTAATGACTTAATGCGATGTAAATGTGGATCAACCGTGACCAACCAATCAAAATAATTTGATATTAAAGTTGAAAAATACTGTGAACTAATTCCCTCACCTGCATTAAAACGTTTATCTTGCCGCATATATGGAAGATAGGGGGCAACTAAAATAATGTCGGTAGCACCTAGATCGCGAGCTGTTTCAGTCGCGTATAATAAAGGCAGCAGTTTACTGTTGGGGTGGTCTAAGGCCGCAATGAAAATAAGCGATCGGCCTGTAACTTCACTATTAATTTTTATCAGGGTTTCTTTATCAGGAAATTGGTGTATGACCATTTTGCCGATATCAAAATGACTGAGGCTGCTGATCTTATTTGCGATTTTTCCATTATCAAAAAATGGGAAAATGATGGGTTTCATTATGTTTACTCTATTTGGATAATATTAGTTTCAGGTTGTAAGTAATTAATGGAGTAATCGAGCTCTCCTTGGTGTTCTGCATAAACAATAAATAAGGGCTGTTTTTTTTCAACATTAGTATGCAATGGGGTTAATAATTTCACCCCAGCTGCTTTTGATTTCGGCGCACCCGCTAACTTGGCAACTCGGGCTAGTCTACGGTTATTAATGGCGATCACTTGGCCAGATGTGGGTGCGGTCACAACGTAACTATACTTCGCAGAAGTAGGTTCTCGTATGCCACCTTGCGCTTCACAAATAGCCAGGAATTTTTTCCATGCTGCACCACTATCCAATATGGATTGTGCGGTTTGCTTGCCTGTACCAGGAGATACAGTAGGAGAGAACTCTAATATGTGGCCTGCGAGGGTTAATGCACGGTCACGTAAATCTTCTGGGGCTCCGGGCTTGCATTGCAAAACTTCTAAAACATCAAAAGCCTCTAACGAAGGTCCTATCCCTCTGCCTACGGGTTGTGAACCATTAGTAAAAACACATTGGGTTACTAAGCCCAAAGCTTGTGACACTCTTTCAATATAATTTTTTAGCAACTCCGCCATTTGCATCGTTCGTATTTTAGCGGTAGGGCCTACGGGTAGATCAATAAGCACATGGTTTGAGCCAGCCGCGACTTTTTTTGATAACATCGATGCGACGAGTTGACCTTCACTATCTAAATCTAGTACGTGCTCCACGCTTATCAGGACATCATCTGCTGGGCTCAGTTCTACGGAACCACCCCAAATAATACAGCCATTTTCTTTTTCTACCACACGGCGCATTTCTTTTATATTTAAATTAACGGGAGCCAGCACTTCCATGGTATCTGCTGTGCCTGCAGGAGAGGTAATGGCTCTAGACGAAGTTTTCGGAATAGTTAATCCAAATGCAGCGACAATTGGCACAATAATTAAACTAGTACGATTACCTGGCAGTCCACCTACGCAGTGCTTATCAACTACAGTTTCGACTGGCCACTTAAGTTTTTTCCCAGTTTCAATCATGGCCTTAGTGAGCTCGATAATTTCGTCTTTATTTAACCTATCGCCGGCGCAGGCGGTTAAAAAAGTAGCAATATGCATATCTGAAAGTCTGCCTGCTACGATATCGTTAATAATGATTTTCATTTCATGCAGACTAAGTGAGTGACCAAATACCTTACTGCGAATGAAACTCAAAGAAATCAGTGGGCGTGGATGAGCGAGATATACCTCATCACCAGGCTGAGCTCCGAGAAGTTCCCAGGCATAATTAGATAGACTCGCTTCTTCACAGCTAAGCAACGTAAGATCATCAACAGTATTTAACGTGGCAATAATGCTTTTTTTTCTCAGATGAACTTCTATCCGAGCTTGTGCGGCAAAACCTTCCGAGCGGCAGAAAGGACAATCATTATGCAGATAAATGACAGCCTCTCTATAAGTGTCTATACCCAATTTTTTTAAGTGTAAGGGATAATTTAGCATGATATCAAGTTTAGACTATTTTGAAGTATTAACCTAGCAACAATTCCAGGACAAACGCATCTAAATTATCGACACCGTCATTCCCGCTGAGCAAAGACTTCTACGAAGTCAGATCTCACTGCGGGAATCTAGTTCTGCAAATGGGGTCAAACATTGAGACTTGACCCCATTTGTGCCCCTTATTGGCTTTAATTGCATTATGGGGATTAGCTGAAACGTTTTATCGGAATCTGGATTTTTATGAAGAGTGAAGTGGTGAACTGCTAGAACTAACAATCTAATTTAACGTAGATTCTTTATTTCGAAGAGCGATATTACTCCTTAGCCATACGTATTTAATACGGTTGTGGATGAAGCTGCTTGTTTGTATAATTTATTTATATAACTTAATCAGGGGTGGAATATGCCAGGAAGTGATTCACAGACCAAGTCCCCAATAACGACAGCCCCCGTAGCTGCGCCTACGCCCATGTTAGAGAGCGATACACCCAGTTTAGCTGCATGGAATGGCATCAGCTTCCCTTGTGGGAAGAGTGACAGTCCTTCATATGATGCTAATGTAGAATATAAAGTGATTTTAGCTGGCGGAGCTGTGGCAGGTACTTTTGGGGTTGGAGGAAGCACTTACTGGGCCTGCTGGGCGGCTGAACATTCCTGCATTGCCTATCTAGCATGCATACCCGGTGGATTAGGAGGTGCACTAGCCGGGATAGGGCTAGGTTTTCTAGGCTATAGAGGTAGTCTGCTAGTACGGGACAATATGAGTGCCTGCACGGGTACTGCGGCTGAAAATGCCCCACTGGTTTCTGAAAGACCTAATAATGGCTGCTGTCCTTGCTAGGGCGTGGTTTAGACCGATAACTCTGCTGAAGTTTTCGTATTGGCGGTTATGCGGGCTCGGGGATAAGTGCCACCAAGCCATATCCTGCCAGAAGCAAATAAATGAACAAGCCACCGGCCAGGAGTACAGGCTTCCAACCTATAGTCTTAAATTTCTTTAAGTTGGTTTCCATGCCTAAGGCCATCATGGCCATAGTGAGTAAAAATATATCAAATTGAATCAACGCATCGGCAATCTGTGCTGGGATTATTTGCAAGGAGTTGATTCCACTGACTGCAACAAAACCTAATGCAAACCAAGGAATTATAATCGCAGTACGCTCTGTGGTAC
>JBIOEC010000120.1:0-4237 GCA_044445645.1 Gammaproteobacteria bacterium
CTCTAATACAAAAGGCAACGTTGCATTGTTTAATGCAAATGCTGCAGTACGAGCCACTGCACCCGGCATGTTCGTCACACAATAATGCACGACTTCGTTTTCAATATAAGTAGGATGCGCATGAGTAGTAGGACGACTGGTCTCAAAACATCCACCTTGATCGATGGCAACATCCACGATCACTGAACCAGGACGCATGCTGCACACCATTTCACGAGTAACCAGTTTAGGTGCCGCTGCACCTGGCACCAATACAGCGCCAATTACCAAATCAGCTTTTTTCACTTGTTCTGCAATATTAAATCGGGTGGAATATAATGTGGTTAATTGATTTCCAAATTGAAAATCCAACTCTTGTATGTGATGTAATGATTTATCAATCACCGTCACTTGCGCGCCTAAACCTATGGCCATACGCGTAGCATTCGTGCCAACTACGCCACCACCTAATACTAATACTTTTGCTGCAGCAACTCCGGGCACTCCCCCTAACAATAAACCACTGCCGCCTTGCTCACGTTCTAAACAATGTGCGCCAGCTTGAATCGACATACGCCCGGCTACTTCACTCATTGGGGTTAGCAATGGTAATCCACCGCGCACGTCCGTTACGGTTTCATAAGCGATGGCTACACATTTAGATTCCAATAATAATTTAGTTTGTACAGGGTCCGGTGCTAAATGTAAAAAAGTAAATAAAATTTGCTGCGGACGCAACATTTTGCATTCTTCAGGCTGCGGCTCTTTGACTTTCACAATCATATCGGCAACTGCAAATATTTCTTGAGCAGTTTTTAAAATTTTCGCGCCCACTTGCTCATAATCGGCATCAGAAATGCTAATCCCTTTTCCAGCACCCGCTTCCACGAAGACTTCATGGCCGTTTGCTACTAATTCATATACACTACTTGGGACTAATCCCACACGGTATTCATGGACTTTAATCTCTTTTGGCACGCCTATTTTCATACATTTTTCCTTGATTAAATGACTTACGTTCAACAAAAATAGTTGTAACTCCTCAGATAAGTCATGAATGAGATTAATTCACTAATTTACTTAACGGCTTAATAGTCTCCCAAGACTTACAGCCGGGACACCACCATAATGAAACTTTACTGGTAAACCCACAATTTGCACAACAATACAACGGATGCTCAGTCACAATGCGTTGTACGATCTCATATAAAACCGGCAAATCCTTAGATTCTTTATTGTCTTGCATATAAAAACGAATCAATGCTTGCAAACCCCAAATTGAAGGTGACATTTGTAGTTGGCGCATAATGCTGGGTTGAGTGACTGCATCTGTCTGCAATATGGGTAGCTTATCTAATACGCTAACCACCGCTGCTGTGCTGCCCACTTGCTGCAAGCAAGTCATAATTAAATCAAAATACTCAGGCTCGCTACCTAAATGCTGATAGCAGGAGGTAATAGAATCTAGAATTGCAGGGATAAAATGCGAATGCTCACCCACCATACGCTGATACGCCCGCAATGCGGATTTATAACGTCGTTGTTCGATAGCCAGTTCAGCAGAAAGAATATTCGCCCGTACGCTAATGGGATTAATCCGCAAGGCTTGCTGCACTTCATCCTGCATACGTACTAAATCTTCCTCATCACGTGCTTTTTCACCCAACTCGCAATAATAATGGGCAATTTGCATGGCCATTGATTGATGCGATTCATCGGCTAATCCCTCGGCGATCTTGATGGCTTGTTCCCAATCGCGCTGTTGCTCATATATTTCCATTAGCTTACGCAAACTTTTTTCACGATACCCGCGCTGATTCACTAATTCCAGAAATAATGACTCTGCACGATCGAGTAAACCTGCATGTAAATAATCATAAGCTAATTGAAATAATGAATAATGACGCTGCTCATTGCTTAGATTTGAATGTTCAATTAAGTATTGATGAATACGAATGGCGCGGTCCACTTCACCTTGACGACGAAATAAACTGGCTAATGCAAAATGAGTTTCTATGGTGTCTTTATCAATATCGGATAAACGCAAAAAAGCATCAACGGCTTTATCTGCTTTATGTTCTAACAATAATTGGTTAAGTCTGGCTAAATATGACGTGGGCAGGCGTGAGTTTGAGCGACGGCGTAATTTAGTTTGATGTCGACGTGCCGCAAACCATCCGGAAAAAGCTGCAACTGGGAGTAGTAACAGAGAAAGCTCCCACATAATTATTTCTCCAAACTATCAGCATTTCCATTTGCAAAATTATTCACTCGATCTCGTAACTCTTTTCCTGCTTTAAAATGTGGCACATACTTTCCAGTAAGTGCCACAGTAACTCCAGTTTTTGGATTCCGACCTTTACGAGGCGCGCGATAATGCAAACAAAAACTACCAAATCCACGCATTTCAATGCGCTGTCCATTTGCCAATGCTTCTGTCATATTATCCAGAATCATCTTAATTGCTTTATCTATTTCAGCAAAAGGCAATTGCACATATTTGGCTGCTAATTTGGCTATCAACTCTGACTTGGTCATATTACCTCGTATACTATTGTGGAATTCAGCCATTCCCGGCAAATGCCGGGAATGGCTCCTTGTTTCATACCAAGGCTATTTACGCGTTCTTATTTTCCATCTGTTCTTTCAACAAATCACCTAATGTTGCATTTCCAGTTTCATTTTCACTAGAACTTTCATCTTTTGCTTTTAGAGACAGGTTAATAACGCGATTTTTCTTGTCAACACCAATATACCTCGCTTCTAACTCTTGTCCCACTTGCAAATCAGCTCCGTTGTTTTCACTGGCTTTTAGGTAACCTGGCAAACCATTATTTAACTCAATGGTAGCGCCTTTTTCGTCTAGCTCAACGATCTTACCTGCAATAGCTGTCCCTTTGGTTGTGTTGTTCACAAAGCTAGTGAAATTATCTTCATCTAGTTGTTTAATACCTAGTGAAATACGCTCACGTTCGGCATCCACCACCAATACCACAGCTTCGATTTCTTGGCCTTTCTTATAGTTGCGAATCGCTTCTTCTCCAGGCAGATCCCAAGAAATATCAGAAAGATGTACCAGGCCATCGATATTACCTTCCAAGCCCACAAAAATACCAAAATCGGTAATTGACTTGATCTTACCAGTAACACGGTCACCTTTATTTTGAGTAGCAGCAAAAGCTTCCCAAGGATTAGCAACACACTGTTTGATACCTAAAGAAATACGACGGCGCTCTTCATCGATATCCAATACCATTACTTGAACTTCTTGATCTAACTGCACCACTTTGCTTGGGTGAATATTTTTATTGGTCCAATCCATTTCAGATACATGCACCAACCCTTCAACGCCTTGATCAATTTCCACAAAGCAACCGTAATCCGTAACATTGGTAACACGTCCGGTGAGGTGCGTGCCAATTGGATAACGACGGGTTAATGCCAACCAAGGATCTTCGCCCATTTGTTTTAAGCCTAGTGATACGCGATTACGCTCACGGTCAAACTTCAATACTCTAACTTCAATTTCTTGTCCCACGGTTAATACTTCACTAGGATGTTTCACACGCTTCCAAGAAATATCGGTAATGTGTAATAGACCATCAATTCCACCTAGGTCAACAAACGCACCGTAATCGGTTAAATTCTTCACTACACCCATTACGACTTGGCCTTCGTGCAGTTTAGAGAGTAACTCATCACGTTCTGCAACATTTTCACCATCACCCATTGAGCGACGTGATACAACAACATTGTTGGTTTTACGATCTAATTTAATAACTTTAAAATCAAGTTCACGACCTTCTAACTGTGGGGTTTCACGTGACGAGCGTACATCGATTAACGAACCTGGTAAAAATGCGCGAATTCCACCCAGTTCAACAGTAAATCCACCTTTAACTCGACCACTGACATAACCGCGAACGGTTTGATGATTGTTGTGTGCTTGTTCCAAAGACACCCAAGATTCGGCACGTTTCGCTTTTTCACGCGAAAGACGAGTTTCGCCCGTTCCATCTTCTGGAGTTTCGACATAGACATCTACGGTGCTGCCCAACTCAATTTCTAATTCACCTGCATCATTAAAAAATTGATCAATGGGAATAAAACCTTCTGTTTTCAAACCCACGTTCACGAGTACAAAATCCTTCATCAATTTAATGACTTCACCTTGTACTACCTTACCGGAATATAATTGTTTTTCGGTAAACTCTTGGGCAAATAACTCTGCAAAACTTTCGCTCATAATAATTAACTC
>JBIOEC010000121.1:0-4178 GCA_044445645.1 Gammaproteobacteria bacterium
ATGCAGGATATCTATTATGAACGCACCATTTCGATTTTTAGGTCCAAGCCAATCTGCGCTACCTGTATTGCAATCTAATAATCTTTTTGCATTAGGCCGTGAAATACGCATCTTGCATGAAGGAGAAGAGTATCGCCTACGCCTTACACGTAACAATCGCTTAATCCTGACCAAATAAATGATAAAAGAAGCATGGACAGCTCACGCAAGATGCTTCAAGGCAATATCTTGCGTAACTCAAGCTCACACTGCTGACCATCTTCAGTTGCACAAAATTTAATGTGCGCTGAATCGATCCACTTTACATATTGACGTTGTACTTCGCCACTTTGATCGACATTATTTCCTGAGCAATCAGGAACATTACTGTCATACTGAATACCCATTGTCAGTAGCGGCAAAGTTGTTGCCATCGCTTCAGCATCTGGCAGTTGGTAGACATATTTACCTAAACTCCACTCTTCTGCACTTTTGACGACAAATAAACCATCTTCTCTAAAATTATAATATTCAATACAGGAAACTTTCGGTATCGTCATTGCCCACAGACCGGCAATTAACGGACGGTTGACTAAATCAATATTATTTTTAACCGCCGGACGATCAGGCTTCGGCGAGGTAGCCAAATCTGTTAAATTGGTTGTTGTCGCCATGGGTAGCGGTGGCTTATCCTCCGCATACACTGCTGTGCCCAATGCTAATCCGGTAACAAACATTGCTCTTACAATAAAGTTTAGCTGACACTTCTTGGCAATATAATCAAGTGTTATAGAGGATTGAACGGGTCGTCGTACTGATGAATAAAGTCGCATATCTTGTGGCATCGCAATAATTTCGTGGTGGGTAAAATACGATTATCTATTGCATCAAGAGTGCAGTGTAGACCCTATCGACGTCAAGTAGATTTTGTTGGTGACATGTGTGTATTGGTTTGTCATCACAGGATTTTTTTCGGGATATGGCGAATCCATAATAAGCCACTCAGGACAACTCCTGCTGCAATTGTAAAAATCCACGGTCCACCCAAAATATCCCAAGCCTCCCCCGCCAGAATTGAACCAATAGCCACTCCTAACCCCCAAAGCATGCTGTAAAGTGCCTGTGCACGTCCCTGCTGATCAGTCTTAAATTCCCTAAAAATTAATCGCATGGCAATAGATTGAAATAAAGCAAAACTGAATGCATGTGTGCACTGCGCGAGGATCTGAATTGGTAAAATTTCAGGAAATGCTGCAACCAATATCCAGCGCACAGAGGTCAACACTAAACAAATCGCAATCGCGACTCGCTCGTCCAAACAAGAAAGTACTTTTGCACTTTGCGTAAACATCAGTACTTCAGCAAAAACACCCACAGACCACAACAGCCCTATAGTAGAGGTACTATATCCGTAAGCTTTTAAATAATTAGAATAAAAACTATAAAAAGGGGCATGAGAAAACAATAATAAAAAATGAATACTTAGAAACCCCCAAACCATGGGCTTTTTAAGGATAGGAATCAAAGAAGAAGGTCGCTCTGTCTTTGGAGTGGCTTGAGGAGGTTCTGCGATCATAAATGCATTGATCACTGCAATAACCGCAAGTCCAATCATCACCAGAGGAAGTGTTGTAATGATATGCCACTTAAACCACCAACCCAACCCCATGACCGCCGCAATAAACCCCAATGATCCCCATAAGCGAATCATGCCGTATTGATCACGCTGTTTATCTAGATAAAATAACGTCACAGCTTCATATTGAGCCAATATTGCATTTTGAAAAAAGCTATAGAAGAATAAAACTGGAATAAGCCAAAGCATCGTATGGGGAACAAATAAAATTGCAATCCAAGCAATCAATTCCGCAGTGATGCCTAACCGCACCCAACGCATTCGAAGTCCAGAACGATCCGCGTAATACCCCCAAACACTGGGCGCAATAATTCGAGAAATCACCGTGATTGCAGCTAACCAACCAATTTGCTCTTTATTAAAGCCCCGCCCTTCCAGATATAAACTCCAGTAAGGCATAAATGCGCCGACTACAGCAAAATAGAAAAAGTAGAAACTAGATAAACGCGTTTTTACGGGGATATTTAGAATAGAAGCCTGAGACATATAGAGTATTTCCATTCATGTATTTCGATCATAATGAGTTATACAGACCCAATACGCTTTTAGATGTTTAACTGGACTCTAGATCGAACCGAATTTGAGAAATACTTGACACATCGCATTGCTGGGGCTTCAATCCATGTGTAAGTCGCAAAAGAGCAAACCACAAGGATTGAAGCACAGATAGAAACGATAACCCAATACCCTAATGGCGAAAATGACGATGCGGCACTAAAGCCGAATACAAATTTAAATACAGTAAATAAAATAATTCCATGCAATAAATAAAGGCTGTACCCCATCTCCCCTAAAAAAATAGAAATTTTATTGGTCAAGATGCCAAACAGAGTATTGCCATTGGTTATTGCAACAAAAAAAATAAAGAAAATAATCAGCGAAACTTTGCCACCTTTTAATTCGGATGAGAGAAAACTCACTAAAAGTAATATAGCTAAGACATAATCTGAAATTTTATGAGTGGCTAGAGTTTTTATCATTCTATTTCCTACAAAAAAAGCAGATAAAATACCGACCAAAAAATAATATAAATGTACAGCCTCAAACTTTAAGACATAAAACAAATAAACAGAAGCCACGCTAATCAGTACACATAGAACAGGGACACGTAAACCAATAAAAAGACCGAAAAGCGGTAAAGAAAAATAATAAAACCACTCATAAGGCAATGACCATGCCACCCCGGCCATAATGATCCATGTGCCAAAGACACCATTGATATCTGGATGACCAAAAACCGTAAACCCGAACCAATACAGAAGTGTATGGGTAAAAACGCTCATTGATGAAACCAGGGCAAAATGGGTCAAAACCAAAACGATCAGCGATAAAATCAATATAACAACGAAATATAAAGGGACTAAGCGAAAAACTCTTGAAAAAAATAACAGAGACCAATTTATAGATTTTTGATTCTTACGCGCATCCAATAATTTAAAAGAAAAAAGGAATCCTGTAATGATAAAAAACAAAGCAACGCCGATTTTCCCAAAGTTGATATATAAATTTGAAGGCGGCAACTGCCATCTGCCTAGTTTCAAATAAAAAAACCAGATCATGCTATGATGTAAAAAAACAAACAGCGCTAAATAGCCTCTTAGGCCATCTATCGATTTAAATCGACTATGATGACTCAGCCCTACGCGAAAAAACTTAGAAAGTAAAAAAGTGGTAAATAATGCAATGATTATTGGAAAAATTGAAAATACGGGACTTACTGCACTCATTGCAAAACCATTTTATTAATAATTTATTAGACCCGTATTTAATTAAATCATCTAAAAAGGATTACTCAATGTCTTTCGCGATCGCTTTCATTGGCGCCACAACATCTGCATTCTGAGCACGATGGCGTAAGAAATGATCCATAAGAACAATGGCCAGCATTGCTTCTGCTATCGGTGTCGCACGTACGCCCACACATGGATCATGACGTCCTTTAGTGACCACTTCGATAGCCTCACCCGCCAGATTCACACTGTGACCTGCCGTAGTAATACTCGCGGTTGGCTTTAATGCGATAGAAACCCGAATGTTCTGTCCACTTGAAATACCACCTAGTACACCACCAGCATGATTAGCGGTGAAACCATCAGGTGTCATTTCATCCCGAGTCTCATGTCCAAACTGACCTGCCACGGCAAATCCATCACCGATCTCAACGCCTTTGACAGCATTGATACTCATCATGGCATGCGCAATATCTGCATCCAATCGATCAAATACTGGCTCTCCCCAGCCTACAGGTACATTTTCAGCGATCACTTCCAGACGCGCACCACAACTCGTACCCTGACGGCGTAAATCAGTCACCAACGCTTCAAACCGCGGTATTGCCTCCGCATCACCACAGAAGAAAGGGTTCTGATTGACGATAGACCAATCCAGATGATTGGCAATTTCGTTCCCAATCTGGATGACGTGTCCGCGAATCAGGATGCCAAACTTCTCAGCCAGATATTTTTTTGCGATACTCCCTGCTGCAACACGCATTGCTGTTTCACGCGCGCTAGAACGTCCACCACCACGATAATCCCGAAAACCATATTTCATGGTATAGGTG
>JBIOEC010000122.1:0-4157 GCA_044445645.1 Gammaproteobacteria bacterium
CCGCTTTTAATGCTCCTAATAACATCTCTATGTAACCACTCGCCGGATATATCACATGACCGTATATCTGATGATCGTGCAAATAATCAAAACTGTCATCAGCAAGATCCAACTTTTGTTCATAGATAAATGACTCTTGATTAGCACTCTCCGGAAACCGTATACCAAGTAACGGATGAATTTCTTCTCCCCATACCGTTTCCTTTCTTTTATGCAATAATGCACTTGCCCAATAGCGCTGACGTTTAAAAAGTGTTTTGGGTAAAGCAGATTTTATTTGTGTCGTGTCCTGCTCAGGAGCTTCCTCTAAAATCACATGTGCGTTCGTACCACTAAATCCAAAAGAGCTAATACCCGCGCGTCGAATATGCTTATCGTGTTTCCTCCAAGGAATAGAATTAAGTGGGAGTTGTGCCGGGATCTCAGCAAAATCCACTATCTGCGGATTACGTTCTTTAAAATGTAAATGTTTGGGGATCTCTTCATGTTGCAAAGCCAATATCGTTTTAATTAATCCGGCTATACCGGCTGCGGCTTCTAAATGTCCTATGTTGGTTTTGACTGTGCCAATGATGAGTGGAGTTCCCCTCCTGCTGAAAACATTCTTTAATGCATTGACTTCGATAGGATCACCCAATGCTGTTCCTGTTCCATGTGCTTCTATATAATCAATTTCATCTGGCTGCAATTGTGCTTGTTGTAATGCCCGCCTAATAACAGCTTCCTGCGCGGGTCCATTTGGTACAGTCAGCCCACTACTAACGCCATCCTGGTTCACGGCACTCCCTTTTATGACCGCCAATATTTGATTATTATCACGCTGTGCAGCACTTAATCTTTTCAAAATCACTATCCCGCAACCTTCGCCTCGAACGTAGCCATCAGCTGCTTTGTCAAAGGTTTTACAATGACCATCAGCAGCCAACATATGCGCTTGACTAAAATCGATACTCCAAGTGGGAGATAGCAAAGCATTTACACCACCAGATATTGCTAAATCGGTTTCACCATTACGTAAAGAAGCACATGCCAGATGTAATGCGACGAGTGAGCTTGAGCATGCAGTGTCTACCACCATGCACGGACCCTGTAGTCCTAAGGTATAGGAAATACGTCCTGCTGCGGTACTTGCTGCATTTCCTGTACCTAAATATGCATCAATCTCTTCATTGCTGAGAGCTTTCATCAATAAATTTTCATAATCATGACTACCTAAACCAATGAATACTCCACTCGAAGAGTGTTGCAGCGTCTCAGGTTCAATTCCAGTATCATTTAAGGCTTCCCAAGTTACCTCTAATAATAAACGTTGCTGTGGATCTAAATACTCTGCTTCTCTTGGGCTTATTCCAAAAAATTCCGCATCAAAATCTGCGATGGGACAAGTAAGGAAACTGCTCTTGCGCGATATTATTTTCCCTGGCATATCAGGATTAGGATCATAGTAGTCATCAATATTCCAACGATTGCGTGGTACCTCAATGCTGCTATCAAAACCTTCCTGCAATAATGCCCAAAACTGTTCAGGACTGTCTGCTCCTCCAGGAAAACGACAGCTCATCCCAATAACTGCTATCGGTTCTTGAAATTTTTTAACTTGATACTCTAATTTTTCAAGTTGCAATAATAATTTTTTTAAAACGTCTGTTTGTTCACTCATTTGCTTTCTTGCTTATAATTTTTTGCTTTTTCGAATGCAATTTCCCATAACTCTTCATCGCTTTTTTCGGCTATTTCGCTGGTTTCCGTTTCTTCCACCTGCTCAGGTTGCTGTTTAATCTCATAACCAAGCAACTTAGAAATATAGTTTGAGATTTCACGTATTTTAGGATAATCAAAGGCGATCGTATTCGGCAAAGGCTGGCCAATAAGTGCTTGTAATCGATTCTTTAACTCCAGTGCCATCAGCGAGTCCATGCCCATCTCAAAAAATCCTTTAGATTCATCTATTGCTTGTACAGTTGATAATCCCAGAACCTTTCTCACTTCTTGTAAAATAGTTGCATGTAGCAAGCTTTCTCGTTGCTCTGCCGTAGCTTTTGCCAATACCTCGATCAAATCACTGATAGCCGTCTTCTCCACCAAGCCTATTAACCATGAAGGTACTTGAGATAAGCTTTCTGTTATCTGTTGCCAATTCGCATGTATGATTTGAACTAATACTTTTCCTTCCCTTAATACATGGGTTAATCCTGTTAATGCTTCTGAAGTTCTAAGTGGAATCAGACCGCGACGTTCATGACTTGTAATTAAGTCTTTGGCCATCCCCACTTCACGCCATGGACCCCAGTTAATACTTTGCGCTTTCAGGCCTTGCTGCCGCAGCAATTGCGCAAGTCCATCCAGAAAACTATTTGCAGCAGCATAATTACTTTGACTTGGTGAACCAATAGTACTGGCTACTGAAGAAAATAATACAAAATAATCTAAAGAGATATTTTTTTCTAGCAAACTTTCATGCAAATACCAAGCACCAAGTGCTTTAGATGCAAATACTTTATTAAAACTATCAGATGTTTGTTTTTCCAATGGCGCATCATCGATAATACCTGCCAAATGGAAAACACCTTTTAATGAATGGCTTTCGCCATTACAAAATTCAATAAGCTTTGCTACTGCTGATTTATCACTCATATCAGTTGCATAAATTTCAATTTTCACACCTAGATTTTGTAACTCCGCTATCCTAGCTAGCATAGTTTGGTTCGCAGCACTTCTAGCTGCTAAAATAATACGCTTAGCGCCATGACTGCTTAAATAATGAGCTATTTCAAGTCCTAGGCCACCTAAACCTCCTGTAATTAAATAACTTGCCGTTTCTTTAAACTCTATGTGAGCAGGAGGTAATGTAATAACCACCTTACCTATCTGTTGCGCTTGCTGCAGGTATCTAAATGCTTCAATAACGTGAGTCAAAGGAAATATGGTTTGAGGAATTGGGATTAATTTTTTCTCTACAAACAATGATAACAAGGCTTGCAACGATTTTTGAATTTCTTCCGGCATTTCAACTGACAACGTATCTAAAGCCAGAATAGAGTACTCAATATCCTTGCGTAATTTTTCAACCTGTTCAACACTCCAGATATTGCGCTTCCCTATCTCCACAAAACGTGCTCCTGGCGCACAACTTGCTAAGTTTGCTTCTATAAATCCTTTGCCTGTTAGCGAATTTAATACAACATCCACCCCTTTGTTTTGGGTGATGTCTGCAATCGCAGTCGAGTAATCGGTGCCACGTGAATCCAGCACATGCAAAACGCCTAAACTACGCAGATAATCTCGCTTAACATCACTTCCTGCAGTTGCGATTACTTGTGCATTTAATAAGAGAGAAATTTGGATTGCCGCTAACCCAACGCCACCCGCTCCAGCATGGATTAAAACCACCTCACCTGCTTTCAGCTGTGCGATCTGAACTAATGCGAAATATGCGGTTAAAAATACTGTTGGTATAGAAGCAGCTTCATTAAAACTAAGAAATTCAGGTTTGTGAATAATCAATTTTTCATGACATACGACTTGACTTGAGAAACTACCGTGACCAATACCAAAAACTGGCTCTCCAATGTGATATCCTTGAACCGCTCTTCCCACTGCTTTAACCACCCCAGCAAAATCCGATCCCAAAGGTACGCTTTTACCGGGGTATAAATTCATTACATTTAGTACATCACGGAAATTTAAACCTACTGCCGATGGCGCAATAACCACTTCATGTTCTGCAGGAATTAAAGCATTACCCGAATTAAGCAAATGAATATCTTCTAAAGAACCACTAACACTTTTCTCTAAGCGATAATCACCAACTGGAATACTTAAATGGTGGAATTCTCTATTCACCTGAGCTTGTCTTGCTATTCGTTCTACATACCATGCGTCCTCACGATAAGCAAATATAGATTCTTGACTTAGGTCTTTGGAGTTTGAGTCTTTTGCCAATACTTCTAATAAAGTTGATACCTCTTGTCCTTTCAAAATATCCAGTTGCCGAATATGCAGCTCAGGATATTCTAAAATCGCCGTCTTAATTAATCCATTCAAACAAGACTGCATTAGGTTGATTGCCTCACCGTATAGCGAATAAGCTTGTTCAGTGATAATAATTAGCATATCAATTTTACTTTCTGCTACGATTAATGCTTGAATATATTCTA
>JBIOEC010000123.1:0-4152 GCA_044445645.1 Gammaproteobacteria bacterium
GAGAATGACGTTGTCGATAATTTAGATGCGTTTGCCCTACCAATGCAGGATATCTGTCAATATCATTTGCCAACTGTATAATATCATTCTTT
Source organism: Gammaproteobacteria bacterium (assembly GCA_044445645.1). Classification (GTDB taxonomy): domain Bacteria; phylum Pseudomonadota; class Gammaproteobacteria; order JBIOEC01; family JBIOEC01; genus JBIOEC01. Next base: position 93 of record JBIOEC010000123.1, read on the forward strand.
ACTAAATATATGCTTATAACTGTATCTACAAAAGCCTCATCTGGAAAATCATTGCTCTCAAGAGATCTAAGCAAGACGCCAGCCTTACCCGAGTTATCTTAGAGCTTAAAATGCCTTGATGGCCTGCACCAGTTTATTAATCACATCCTGGCCATCACCATACAACATATTGACGTTATCTAGGGTAAACAATTCATTTTCCACACCAGAAAACCCTTTCCCTTGGCCACGTTTTACGACTAAAACATTATGGGCAGCGGCGACATTTAAAATCGGCATACCGTAAATCGGACTGCTAGGTTGAGTGCGGGCAGCGGGATTGACTACATCATTAGCACCAATTACCAATGCTACATCGGTATTAGCAAATTCGGGATTAACTTCATCTAAATCCAGAATTTCATCATAAGGTACACCCGCTTCTGCTAATAACACATTCATGTGTCCAGGCATCCGGCCAGCAACTGGATGAATAGCAAATTTAACTGTGATGCCACGCTCTTCTAAGCGCTGACGTAATTCATTAATTTTATGCTGAGCTTGGGCTACGGCCATACCGTAACCTGGAACAATAATCACTTTCTTGGCATAAGCCATCATTACCGCCGCATCTTCAATTTCGATGGGTTTTAAACTGCCAGTAGTTTCTTGTTCAGTTGTTTGTGTAGGGGTTAAAGAAGAAAATAAAATAGAAAATACCGACTTATGCATAGCTCGTGCCATTAATTGTGTGAGCAGAATACCTGATGCACCCACTACTGTTCCGGCAATCACCAATGCTGGATTATCTAACGTGAAACCATTAAAGCTTACGGCAATTCCCGTCATCGCATTAAATAAAGAAATAACCACTGGCATATTTGCACCACCAATTGGCAGTGTAAAGGTAACGCCTAATAATAACAGTAATAGATAAAAAGGAATTAACAACATTAAGTGTTGTGGAGCTAACACGATGCTGGCTCCTAATGCCACAATTGCCAATAAAATGATTGCATTGATCCATTGGTGTTTTGGCAATATCACTGGGCGCTGAATCAATTCTTGCAATTTGGCAAACGCCATAATACTTCCGCTGAACGAAAGCGTACCAATAATACCCCCTAAAACTGCTAATACATGGATTACCCATGAAGAATTACCTACATAGATAAATTCTAAAGCTGCCACAGCTCCAGCAGCACCACCGCCCATGCCATTAAATAAAGCAATCATTTGCGGCATGTGGATCATCATCACTTTTTTTCCGGAATACCAGGCAATCGCGCTGCCAATAGTCATGGCAATAATCATTAATATATAATTGGTCAGCCCTTGAATCGAGGGTAATAAAAAGGTAATCAGCACCGCCACCAGCATACCAATTCCAGCCAAGACGATACCGCGTCTTGCCGTTTTAGGTGAAGCCATTTCGCGCAAACCATAAATAAGCAGTGCAGCAGTGAGTAAATAAATCAGGGAAATAAAATTATTCATGAGGTTTTTGTTCCATTTTCTGTAGTGTTGCCAGCTTTCTTAAACATTTCCAGCATTCTTTCTGTGACTACATATCCGCCTACTGCATTGAGAGTGGCAATCAACACAGCAAAAAAACCAATGGCTTGTTCAAAAGGTTGCGTGGCTTGGCCTAAAGCAATCATGGAGCCAATTAGAATAATGCCATGAATAAAGTTGGTTCCTGACATTAGTGGGGTATGCAAAATAACGGGTACCCGGCTGATGACTTCATATCCAACAAATGCTGCCAACATAAATATATATAGAAAATTGATAAATAACTCGCTCATAATTTTTCCTTATCCACTTCGTCTGTAACTAAAAAATTATCGGGATTTTATTTCACCCGCGTGTGTTACAACGCTTTGGGCCAAAATAGGATCATTCCAATCAAAGGATAATGCACCATCTTTAATTAACAACTTCATAAAATTCACCACATTCTTCGCATACATATTACTGGCATCACGCGCCAACATACTGGGCAAATTCAGTGGACCATAAATACTTACATTTTGAAAATTCACCACTTCACCGGGTTTGGTCAACTCGCAATTCCCACCCGTTTCAGCAGCAACATCTACAATTACGCTTCCAGCTGGCATAGAAGCCACCATCTTTTCGGTAATAATTTTTGGGGCTGGCTTGCCTGGAATTTGAGCGGTACAAATAACCACTTCCGATTTCGCTACAGCTTCTGCAAGCGCATCTTGTTGTTTTTGCTTTTCTTCCGCGGTAAGTTCGCGTGCGTATCCGCCCGTACCCTCTGCCTCTATTTTAAGATCAATCATGGTAGCGCCCAAAGATTCCACCTGCTCTTTCGTAGCGGAACGAATATCATAAGCTTTTACAATGGCGCCTAAACGTCTAGCCGTAGCAATGGCTTGTAAACCAGCAACGCCCGTGCCAATGATTAACACATTAACCGGTCGGATGGTTCCAGCTGCAGTGGTCAGCATGGGGAAAAAACGGTTGATGCTATTTGCCGCAATTAACGTAGCTTTATAGCCTGCGATGGAGGCTTGAGAGGATAATGCATCCATCGACTGCGCACGAGAGATGCGTGGAATATACTCCATGGCAAAACTCGTAATATTTTTTTCTTTCAAGGCTTGAATGCGTTCTGGATAGCGATTTGGAGCAAGAAAGCCAATCAGGACAGCTCCTTCTTTAAAAGCAGCAATTTCTGCTTCAGTCGGGGTCTGAACCTTCAAGATTACATCCGCATCTTGATAAAGCTCTTTGGTGCTATTACACAAGACGACTTGTTGATAATCCCCATCAAGGTAATCAGCACCTTCCCCTGCGGTTTTTTCCAGTAGTACGTTGTAATTAGCCTGGATTAATTCTTGAGCCACTCTTGGGACTAACGCCACGCGACGTTCACCTGGAATTATTTCTTTGGGTATAGCGATTTTCACTCGATTTGAGCTCCTTATAGAGTACTGAGGTAAGTTTAGCAGAGAGTTGCCAGGTTGGTAGTGTACAAAAAAGTATTGGCTTCGCCTTGTAATTAAGCTACCTTTCTGGTATATTTTAGGAATGTATTTTCTCAATAACCGTAGTCATTTCCAGAATCCCCTTAGTCCAAAATGGGCGTCCTCTTCAGCCACGGAACAAGCGGCGATAGGTAAAGCATTTTCATTAATAGTTGGCCATCTTCCTCCACCAGTTACCGAACCTGAAACTGAATTATTAGAGATTCTCGACTCATTCCATGATTACCGAGCAATATTAGCCGTCTTTAATAAGTATGATTTACTTAATACCAGTCTTTCTCTAGTTTTTGCTGGCCTCCATACCCGAGTAAAAATCAGCACGTATATATGGCTGACAGAATTAGTTGCGTCAAAGAGCGAAGTTGCCAATGCACCCGCTGAACTCTCTAAACTGAAAACATGGGGTTTTCTTACCCCAAAATCAGCATCAGCAATTGCAACTGTTCTAGAAGCTAAACTACGACAAAGTCGGGAGAATTCACATTCTAATACAGCATACGCTCCTATTTTTTATGTATCCTTTCCGCTGGAACAAATTGCTGTTTTTTTTCCTGAGCAACAACAAGATTATGCAACCTGTGGACAATATGCCCCATTTTTTTCCGAACTTTATGACCTGGGATTATTAAGTTTTAAAAAAGATTACCTTCCTTTAATGGCAAATATTGAGAAACTTCCACAATTATCTTATGCTCTTTTTCGATTAAAAACGAACAACCCTAGAGAAAACTGGAAAATTATTTTAGATAATATCAGTGCACTTTCTACAGAAGACAGCGTTGATGAGGTAATTGATAAAATAGAGGGCCCTGCTGTACTCAATTTAATACAACATGAAATGCAAAAAGACTCTGGAAAAGACCATCAGAATGAACTTACAATATTAGAATTAGCCCCTATGCCTTCAAACAACACGCCTAACCAAAGTATTTCTTAATGAATTGTAACTACTCGTGCCCGTGATCCTGAAACTTGGAGAACTTTGATATTTTGCTGGGCGCGCCCTGCCCTTCGGTCTTGCGCTACCTATAAAAAAATTGCCTTCTGCCAAATTCGACGTATAA
>JBIOEC010000124.1:0-4085 GCA_044445645.1 Gammaproteobacteria bacterium
ATTTTTTATTTTTTTTATTTTTTCAATTTCATGACCTCTCCCACCATTACGGGTTCCCCCCACACCTTTTCTCAGTGCCTAACCTCAATAGCCATAAAGAAGGATTATCAAATGACCACTATTCAAACCATCAAAGCTCGTGAAATCTTAGACTCCAGGGGCAACCCCACTGTAGAGGTGGACGTGCTGCTAGCTAGCGGTCATATTGGCCGTGCCTCAGTACCCTCAGGCGCCTCCACAGGTAAGCATGAAGCTGTAGAATTACGTGATAAGCAAAATAATCGTTATCAAGGCAAAGGTGTACAACAGGCGGTAAAAAATATTCAGGAAGAAATTGCCCCAGCCTTATTGCAGCATGAAGCCAACAATCAAGTCCGCATTGATACCCAATTAATAGAGCTCGACGGCACTCCCAATAAAGAGCGCTTAGGTGCGAATGCATTACTTGCCGTCTCATTAGCCGTTGCCAAAGCCGCAGCCAAATCACAGAATTTACCTTTATTTGAATATTTAGCCACCGACAAAACTTTTACGATGCCAGTGCCAATGATGAATATTTTAAATGGTGGTGCGCATGCGGATAATAATTTAGATCTGCAAGAATTTATGATTATGCCAGTAGGGGCTCCAAGTTTTGCGGAAGCGTTGCGCTATGGTACGGAAATTTTTCATGCATTAAAAGCCGAGCTAAAAAAACGCGGTTTGAATACAGCGGTCGGTGATGAAGGCGGTTTTGCCCCCAACCTAACTGCGCATGAACAAGCACTAGAAATTATTCTGCAAGCCATTTCCCAAGCGGGCTTCACGGCAGGCAAAGATATTTATTTAGCGTTAGATGCAGCCAGCAGTGAGTTTTATCAAGATGGCTTCTATCATTTACGTGGGGAACAACAAAAATTAACTAGTGAGCAATTTGCTGATTATTTAGCTCGTTGGGTGGACCAGTATCCTATCATTAGCATCGAAGATGGCATGAGCGAACAGGATTGGGACGGTTGGAAGATCTTGACCCAAAAACTGGGAACCAAAGTGCAGTTGGTGGGAGATGATGTATTTGTGACTAATACCCTGTTATTCGCACAAGGCATCGAGCAAAATGTAGCAAATGCAATTTTAATTAAGCCTAATCAAATCGGCACCTTAACTGAAACTCTGGCAGCAGTTTGCATGGCGAAAAACCATCAATATGCAGCGGTAATTTCGCATCGCTCTGGAGAAACAGAAGATACCACCATTGCCGATTTAGCAGTAGCTACTAGCGCTGGGCAAATTAAAACCGGTTCTTTATGCCGTACCGATCGAATAGCCAAATATAATCAGTTATTGCGAATTGAAGAAGCGTTGGGAAGTCGCGCGCGCTATGCTGGAAAAGAAGCTATTAAGCAGATTTAAATTTACGTGCAAATAAAAAACAATTATGCGCATCACTATTATCATACTAACTTTGCTGTTCATCGGACTCCAGTATAAATTATGGTTCGCCGATGGCGGCTTATTAGAACTGTGGCAACTTAGGCAAACAGTAGTGGAACAAAAATCGGCTAATCAAGAACGTGTCGAGGAAAATGAAAAACTAGCTGCAGAAGTAGCCGATCTGAAATTAGGCGTTGCGGCACTTGAAGAGCGCGCGCGCAATGAATTAGGTATGATAAAAGACGACGAAGTTTTTTATCAAATAGTAGACGGTGGAAATACAGATGCAAAGTAAAGTAATTACCCAGGGGTAGTGCCAGAGCCATTCAGTAAGGAGTTAGTAAAATATCAAAATGCGTCATTCCCGCTGAGAAAGACTTCTACAAGGTCAAATCTGGCAGCGGGAATCTAGTACTGAGAGCACTATTACATATCCGAACTAGATTCCCGCTGAAACATCACACTTTGCAGATACATTTACAGAGCGGGAATGACGTATTTTGATATTTTACTAACTCTTTACTGAATGGCCCTGCTAGGGGTAGTGCTTAGCTACAGCGTAAGGAGTTACAATGCAGACCATACTAGTCAGTAACGATGATGGTGTTGATGCACCAGGTATCACTATTCTTGCGCAAAAACTATGGGAAGTCGCTAATGTTGTAGTGGTTGCCCCGAATAGCGATCAAAGCGGGGCTAGTCACTCCCTGACATTAAGTCGCCCGTTACGCGTTTCACAATTAAGTAATGGATTTTACAGTGTTAATGGTACACCTAGTGACTGCGTTCATTTAGCTATTACGGGTTTTCTAGAGCATCAACCCGATATGGTAATTTCCGGAATAAATTCTGGGCCGAATTTAGGTGATGATGTTTTATATTCAGGTACTGTAGCCGCAGCGATGGAGGGGCGTTTTATGGGTTATCCCTCTATAGCCATTTCATCCATGAGCCGGGATCCCACGCATTATGCGAGTGCAGCCAAAGTTGCCGTGGATTTGGTTAAACAATTACAAGTATATCCATTGCCTCCGGATACGGTTTTAAATGTCAATGTACCCGATTTACCTTATGATGAGTTACGAGGGTGGCGCATTACGCGTTTAGGACAGCGGCAAAAAGCCGAGTCAGTAGTTAGACAACGTGATCCTAGGGGGCATGAAGTCTATTGGATTGGCTTGCCAGGTGCTGAAAATAATGCTGGGGAAGATACGGATTTTTATGCCGTGAATGCCGGGTTTGTGTCGATTACTCCGCTGCATGCCGATCTGACGCATCATTCCGCTCTAGCTAGTTTAGAGCAGTGGTTGCAGAGTACATTATAAAACCAGGGCAAGATCATCTAAAAGTATTGCCAATAAACTGAAAAAATACGTCATTCTCGCTGAGCAGCCCCCTCACCCTAACCCTCTCCCTCAAGGGGAGAGGGAATTTAAATCACCTCTCCCCTTGAGGGAGAGGTCGTTGCGACGCTTTTGCTTTTCTGTCGCAGCGGGTGAGGGGAGTATGCTCAGCGAGAATGACGATGTCGATAATTTAGATGCGTTTACCCTGATTATAAAATATATCCTTGTCATTCCACGGCCTTGGCCGTAGGAAGGCCAAACATAAGGTAATCTCTATGTTTAAAATCGCCGCTATTCAACTCAACAGCACTGATAAAGTTACCGAAAACCTAGAACAATCCGCTCAACTGATCCGCCAGGCTGCAACGCAAGGTGCGCAATTAGTGGTCTTGCCCGAAATGTTTGCCATCATGGGCCACACCCCAGAAGATAAGTTACAAGTAAAAGAACCTTTGGGCAGCGGACCTATCCAGGATTTCTTAGCTACGCAAGCCAGAGAGCATAAAATATGGTTAATAGGTGGCACCATTCCTATTGCTGCTCCGAATAGCAATAAAGTCTATGCTGCGAATTTATTAATCAATGATCAAGGCCAATGTGTAGCTCAGTATAATAAAATTCATTTATTTGACGTCATCTTAAGCCAAACCCTTGCTTATAAAGAATCCACAACTACACTTCCAGGAAGCGAATTAGTCGTCGCCGATACTCCGTTTGGCAAGCTCGGATTAAGCGTTTGCTATGATGTGCGCTTCCCAGAGCAGTATCGAACACTAGGCGCACAAGGTGCGCAGATTTTAGTGGTTCCCAGTGCGTTTACCTTTCCAACCGGGCAAGCTCATTGGGAAGTGCTACTCCGTGCCAGAGCGATTGAAAATTTTTGCTATGTCATTGCCGCTAATCAAGTAGGCGTGCAAGCGGATAATCGGCGTAGTTTTGGCCATAGCATGATTATCGATCCTTGGGGCAAAGTGCTGGCGAATGCTGGAGAACAAGAGCCTATGGTGATTGTAGCGGAGATAGATTTGAATTATGTAAAAGAATGTAGAGCTAGAATTCCAAGCGCGACATAACCCTAGGCAAAGGGGGCAAGTCTTGAAGCTTGACACTAGGCTGCTAGTGTCAAGCATCAAGACCATATCATTACCCACAAGTCTCCCAATAGCGTCATTCCGGCGGCTCATAGTGCCTACAAAGACTTATCTAGCAGCCGGAATCTACAAGGGAGTTATCATGAAAGTACCACGTTCATCTGCAGTGGGGCTTTAGTGAAAATTCAGTTATAGATTCCGGCTGCTAGATAAGTCTTTGTAGGCACTATGAGCC
>JBIOEC010000125.1:0-4085 GCA_044445645.1 Gammaproteobacteria bacterium
ACTTCGACGCTAGTGGTACCACCTGGATTGTCTCGATAGCCTCTAGCGTCGCTCCATTCTGGCCCAAGCATTAAAACATGAGGAGTGACGGCATTCAGAGTTGAATCGTACTCTGCTCTGTCGACGTTGGTTTTTAATAGAGTTTTATCTGTGATTGAATATACCCAAACATGCTCTCCTCTTGAACTTCTTGCGGTGATTATTAACCCCTCGTGAGTTTTATCTGCAGGTTGTTTCCATGTCGATTTTTTCATGGTGAGAGTCGATCTATAAGCATTGTCTTGCCATCCAAGATTGGAATTTAATATCTCTTGCAGATCTAATAACAATCCCCATCCTGCATTTGGATCATATGAATATAAGCGTAACCCATATTTACTACATGCAAAAAGTATATAAGGTTTTGAATTAACGATTTCCATCCGCACCGCAACAGATGATATAAACACATTGTCATAAGCAAAGAGGGGCGCAGCATTTGGATTTAAATTAGCTCTTATCACTTGCACTGTAGGTTGAGTTAAATCAGGTATGAAATAAAGCTGCCATACTAGGGAATGATGCTCTACAGGTTTAGAAGCAACAATAAACCAAGCAACATTATTCTGAATAGAGCATGTGAAGTGACTATAACTAGTGGGATGGCTTGCAGACCCCATGGGCAGGAGTTCTTGAAAAATATAATTTTCTGGAGCAACTGGTCGGATAAGAACTGGAAGATTACAATCACTCCCAGAATACCTTTTAGGTTGAAGCATCATTATAGTTAATATGTTTTGATCACTTAAATAGGAATATAGTCTAGCTGATTCCATTGGCTCCAGATACTTGTGTTTAGTGTCCCATACGATTCCCCAAGTATTGTTAATTCTATTAAAGGAAACTGCGGTTAGAATATTCTGGTTAGATGTTACTATACGTCCTACCATTTGAAAATGATTGGAGTTTCTTACCCCTTCAGGGGAGGTGCTCGTGGTAATAACAACATCTTCCAAATTAAACCATGTCATAAGATTACTTGGATAAGGATCATACTGCATTACTTGGGGTGACAACCATTTCTTAGTATCCAAGTTAAAGAATTCAATCGCAAGTCGCCCCAGTGTTTGGCCGGAACTGTTCGTTAATGTGTGACAATAAAATACAGCAAGATGTGGAACATTATCAATTAAGCAATATCGGGTTAGAACTTGGTTTGGTTTTGCACTCAATAAATCCGTGAAATGTTCATGTAATTCATATAAACGTTTCTGTTTTTGTGTGGCATAGGCATTAGCCAATTCGAATGTTGGGAAGCCCCCAGCAAGCATGCCTATGCTATTAATAAGTTGATTACGAGCAACTGCTAATTCTTGATTATTAGTGATGGTAGGATCTTTGTTAACAAATGAAGTTAGAGAAAGACCATTTTCTGTAGTAGGGACAAATTCAAGTTTTGCATTGGCATAATAAAAATTCTTGAATTGCACCATCATTCTTGTGATATCTTCTTCAAAATCTTCGAATAAGGCATCAATGAATGGATCATTTTTACGCAGATCAGTGATCAGTTGTAACAAACGCATGCCTTTATCTTGAAAATCCTCTAATACATCTAGTGCATACCCTTCTAAGATCGCAGGGTTGTGTCGCAAAACGCCTGCATAATAACTAACAGCGGATGACCACATTGTGACATTTAGAACATCACTATTTGCATATTTTCCCAGCTCGCTTTGCGGATAAAATACTTGCAGGTAATGAACTAAGTGAGCCACCACAAACTCATAGCGAGAAGTTCTAATACGCCTATTTAAATTGATAAGCGCGGTGTTAGGATCACTGGAGAGTGGGAAATTACCACCTGTAAAATCATTTGAAGCAGCACCTCCATTTAACCAAAAAATAAGATTATCTGCATTACGCAAAACGGCTTGTCTTTCAACCACTAATTCCGCCTCAGTAGCTTCTTCTCGGCTACTAGGTGCATAATGATCTTGTTGAATAGAAGTTGATGTACTGGTAACTGCATTAAACTCTCTCAATCCAGCACTAACGGCTTGATTATTTAATTGTTCCTCTAGCTCTCTAAGGGCTTGCTCGATACTATTTAGCATATCGAATGTGGTTATAAAATTCTTATCGATTGCAGCAAAAGCGTTAGAAACATATTCTAAAATTGCTTGCTGATTTTTAAAGACTTGATCAAAACTAGCTCGCATTTCTTGATGCAATGCTGCAATTTGTTGAGAAATTTGCTTTAATGCATTTTGTAAAGCTTCAGCCTGTTCTTGCTGTGCTTTTGCCTTTCCGGATAATGCGCTGAATAAACTCACTGATGCTGTAGCAATAGAAGCAATAGCGCCTAGAGGGGTGAATGCACCGGCAACAAATCCCGTCATCCGCCCTATTTGTAATGCGATCGTAACTGCTGAACCACCTATGGTTGCAATTTGGGAAATTTCAGGACGACCAAATGCACTGCCAATAGATGCCATTTCATTGAAAAAGCCCTGTAAATTTTCCAATGAGCTGGATAAAAAAGCCTCACCCGGTGTTGGTCCTTCAATACACATAAATTGAGAATCATGTGCATATTTTTTTGACTCTATTCGATATGTATTAAAATCGGAGCTCAACGTAACTAACATCGCTACAGATGCATTCCAAGTCTCTTTATCTTCTTCACTCACCTTAACGCCAAAACCTGCTAAAATTTCATACCCTAAATCTAATGTATATTTTCGGTTTTCAGGTTTTTTCAAATACTCTACCGCTTTGGTTACGCTGCTAGCGGTTGCATCAATTTCAGTTTTTATTTGTCTGGTAAAATTAGCAATTACTTGTTGCTGATCAACAAAGTCTTCTTTACTAGCGGTTTTGGAAAAAGTTTGTAACTCGGAGAGTTTATTTCTCATTTCACTAATATGCGCAGTTTCTTCGGCATCTGGGTTATAGTTACTTTGATACACATTCAAACTGGTTTGTGCATCTTCTAATGCTTGCAGAGTGGCCTTTCTTTCCGCTTCAAATAAATTTTCGGCTTCTGTTGGGCTTTGATTTGTGGGAGAAGCTGAACGAGCTGATTTGGCAAGTTTATTTGTGTAATCAATCGCACTCTGAACTTGATATGTCATTTGAATTGCGTAAGGCCCACTTTGAGAAGCTGTATCATATCGTGGATCTTGCAGACTCAGTTGCTGCTGCAAGCCTGCACTCATATTCTGCATCGATTGGCCGATGGTGGAGACAGAATGAATGTCCATTAAATTCTCTACATTGCTCACTAAGAGATAAGCTGCATTAATGGCACGAGTTACATCATTTTGAACGAAATAAAAGGCATTAAGTTGTTCTGAATAACTTTTTCGTATAGCGATATCTTGTACCACATTAGGAGGTAAAGGTATTTTATATCGTTGACCTGTTCCCGCCTTTTCATAAGGTAAGTCATTGACAATATTATCAGCAGATTCGAAATCATACACACGCGATAATTCATCTTGCGAATAACCTGGTAATCCTGGTGAGTCAAAAACATAAGCCTCGCCCCCGACAGCAACACTTTTTGCTGTCGCTAGTGTAGCACCTAATGAATGTCCAACAAAAACAACATCTTGAAGATTATTAACTCCTAGATTATTTAACCAGGGATCAATGTCTGCTAATGAGGGAATCATTGCGAGTGCTATTCCCGCATCTAGAACCAAAAATTCCTTGGCTGTTGCAGAGCCACGAAAAGACACTGAAACCTTTCCAGTGTTATCTTTGTACGCACGTGCACGCCATCCCATAGGATGATTTAGATCGCCTAATACTTCCCAATCAGCAGGAACACCGTCATCTTGATCATGATAAACTTGAGCTGCCAATGTTTGATATTTTATTCCTGCACGTAATATTTCAGGTGGCGGAACAGTTAGTGAATTTTGGATTACACGAGGTTCTGGAGCCGTAATAGTAATTGTGTGTAGAAGATGTTGGTTTGATAATGTCTGGTTTCGTATGTGTCTGCTTGATTGTAGTACTGGCATCTTGATTCTCCTGCTTGGTTTTTAATTACGGAAATTAAATCTAACAGTGAACAAAACTTATAACACATATAT
>JBIOEC010000126.1:0-3977 GCA_044445645.1 Gammaproteobacteria bacterium
AAACAATAACCTGCGCTGTCAGTATGTCCGGTTTTTAAGCCATCCACACTATCATCCCACCACAATAAACGGTTGCGATTCGGCTGACGAATGTCGTTGTATACAAACCATTTTTCTTTATACATGTGATAAGTATTATCAGAATTACGGATAATTGCTTGTGCCAGTAATGCCATATCATAGGCAGAAGAATATTGCTGATCATCAGGTAAGCCGGTAGCATTTACAAAATGGGTATCGTTCATTCCCAATATAGCAGCTTGTTCGTTCATGAGTTGGGCGAAACCACTTTCTGATCCTGCAATGGCTTCAGCTATGGCTGTACTGGCATCATTACCAGATTGAATAACAATACCACGCAATAAATCTTCTACACTGACTTCCTTATTAACTTCCAAAAACATCCGAGAACCTTCAGCGCGCCAGGCTTTTTCACTAATGAGTACTTTATCCGTTAATTTGAGATTTCCTGCCGCAATTTCTTGTTCAGCTATATAAGCCGTCATTAGCTTAGTTAAACTAGCCGGTGGAACACGTTCATGTTCATTTTGGCTAGCTATTGTTTCGCTACTGTCATAATCCATGAGGATATAGGAACGCGCGCTAAGCTGGGGGGCGGAGGGTATTGCCGCTAAGGCTAAGCCCGCGTTAGCCAGTAAAGTAAAGCTAATAATTAAATGTTGCGTCCAGTTTTTCAGCATAAATTCCTCAAAAAAGTGATTGAAATTATATAGGTAGAATGTTTAAGATATTACTATTATGCGATTTCAAGCGAAACTACGCAAGAGACCTCCTTAGATATTTAGATATTTGCCGCAAATTATGCTAAAGTGTGTGCTCACAAAATCAAGGATTGAGCCAGAATGGCCGACAACATTGTTACCATAGAAGATGTTTACTTCCAGCGGGGAGAGCGAGATATTTTTACCGGTCTTAGCTTGACTGTGCCTGTAGGAAAAGTGGTAGCAATTATGGGTCCCAGTGGCACAGGAAAAACCACCTTATTGCGCCTGATTGCCGGTTTATTATCTCCCTCAAGTGGTCAGGTGTTGGTTAAGGATCAAGACGTTAATCAGCTTCCACGCCTAGAACTGTTAAAATTACGTGAACGCATGGGCATGTTATTTCAAGGTGGCGGTCTATTTACCGATATGAATGTATTCGACAATGTCGCATTTCCATTGCGTATGCATACACCCTTACCTGAAAGCATGATTCGCGACATAGTCTTAATGAAATTAGAAGCGGTAGGTTTGCGTGGTGCGCAGGGATTAATGCCTGCAGAGTTATCAGGTGGTATGAGCCGGCGTGTAGCACTTGCACGGGCTATTGCCCTAGACCCCGATATTGTTATGTATGACGAGCCTTTTACCGGGCAAGATCCCATCGCTATGGGAGTTTTAGTACGTCTGATTAGCGCTCTTAATAAAGCCTTAGGTATTACTTCGATTATTGTTTCCCATGATGTGGGGGAAACCTTGAGTATTGCAGATTATGCCTATGTGGTAGCCAATGGCAAGGTCATAGGGCAAGGCACTCCAGCAGAGTTATATGCACAGACCCAACCGGATCTACAACAATTTATTCAGGGTCTTGCTGATGGGCCAGTAGCGTTTCATTACCCTGCAGCTGACTTGGCTAAAGATTTACAATTGGATTAACTTATGGAAAAAACAGTCACAACTCGCCAACGGATTGAAAATTTAGGCAGCCGTTCTTTGCGCTATGTGCAGCAGTGTGGCATTGCAGGTTTGATATTATGCTCTACTCTGGTTCGATTACCCCGTTTTAAGTTATTAGTGCATCAAATTTTCAATTTGGGTGTGTTGTCATTACCGATTATTGCATGTTCGGCATTATTTGTGGGAATGGTTCTAGGCTTACAAGGTTATACTACATTATCCACTTTGGGCGCCGAGCAAGCCATTGGGCAACTCGTGGCGTTGAGTTTAGTGCGTGAATTAGGTCCCGTGATGGGCGCACTTTTATTTGCCGGACGTGCTGGTTCGGCATTGACGGCGGAAATTGGTTTAATGCGCGCGACTGAGCAATTAGATAGTTTAGATATGATGGGCGTAGATTCGGTTAGATATGTCGTTTCTCCGCGCTTTTGGGCTGGCTTAATTTCATTGCCTTTACTGGTGATTATTTTTAATTTGGTGGGTATCTTTGGCGGGTATTTAGTCGCCGTTGAATGGTTAGCTGTGGACGAAGGTCCATTTTGGGGAAATATGCAGGCCTCGGTACATTTTGTCAATGATACCTTAAACGGCATTATCAAAAGTGTAGTGTTTGGGTTTATTGTATGCTGGATTGCGGTTTATCAGGGGTATGTTGCTCCGCCAACAGCAGAGGGGATAGGTTATGCGACTACGCGTACGGTGGTATATTCATCGTTAGCGATTTTAGGCGCAGATTTTATGTTAACCGCCTTGATGTTTGGCGGATTATAAGAAGTGATGTACTCAAGTTTTCGATTAAGGAGAATTTATGAAACAACGACCCGTTGTCAATTTAGCAGCAGGTTTATTTGTGCTAGCTGGCATTGTAGCGCTGATGATGCTGGCATTGCAGGTCAGTGGTTTGACGGAATTTTATCAAGTAAAGCCTGAGTATGAAGTGAGAGCAGATTTTGGCAATATTTCAGGACTCAAAGCCCGTGCGCGGGTGACTATTTCCGGGGTAAATGTAGGTAAGGTCAGCAGTATTCATCTAGATCCGGAAACTTATAATGCTGTGGTAAAAATGAATATATATGATTCAGTAAAGTTACCTGCAGATACTATGGCTAGCATTTATACTTCGGGATTAATTGGCGATAATTATATTGCATTGTCGCCAGGTGGAAGTGAAGATTACTTGCAAGATGGTGATTACATTACTGAAACTCAAAATGGTTTGGTACTGGAAGAGCTTATTGGCAAGTTATTATTTTCAGTAACCGGTGGTGATGATTCAGAAGAAGTCAGTAATTCACCGTGAAATTAAAATTAGTACAACAATAATAAGGAGAAAAATATGCGTAATTTGGTTAAAGCTTTATTCGTTAGTTTAGGTATTTTATGCATGAGTGTGGCTACTGCAGCTGATGACTCGGCGCTTACGATGTTAAAAGATGTAACTACGCAAATGACCTCTACATTGACGGCAGAACAAGCAGCCATCAAAAAAGATCCAAATGAGATTGTTAAAATCGTAGATAAAATTATTCTGCCCCATATCGATATCGAAGATATGGCACGCGGAGTATTAGCTCGCCATTGGCGCGCAGCCACCCCACAACAGCGCTTAGATTTTCAAAATGCTTTTGAGACTTGGGCAGTTTTGAGTTATTCCGCAGCTTTTTTGCACTATACCAATCAACAAATTGAATTTGGTAAAGTTTTGCCTATCGGTAATAAAGGCGATCGCGAACAAATTAATACTTTAATTAAACAAGCCAGCGGACCCAGTATTGCGGTTAATTATCGCATGGTGAACAAAAATGGTGCATGGAAAGTGTATGACATTAATGTGGAAAACGTCAGCCTTGTAAATAGTTTCCGTAGCCAAGTATCAAGCCAAATTAGTCAAAAAGGGTTAGATGCGGTAACTGCTGACATCAATAAACGCAATGCTAAGGGCTTAACTGTAAAGTAATCTAGTAAGGAAAAGTGGTATGTTAACTGGACCCTTAAATAGCTATACCGCACTGCATTGGGCGGCTAAAGGCCAAGAATGGATTAATGACGCGAAAGAACAATGTGTCATAGATTTGGCTAATACTACATCCATTGATAGTGCGGGCATTGCCATATTGCTGGCTTGGAAACGTTATGCCAATCAGCAGAAGAAAACTTTATTTTTGCAAAATCCTTCGGAAAAATTGCGATCCATGCTGCATTTATATGGACTAGCCCCAGTTTTTCCTTCCTCTCTTTAAGCCTGGATCATTACTGAAAAAAATCAGATTACGATATAGGAATAACTGAATATGC
>JBIOEC010000127.1:0-3971 GCA_044445645.1 Gammaproteobacteria bacterium
AAATGGGGATGTTCTGATCTATCAGAAGCCTTTGGGGCAAAACCGCTCTTAAATCTGGCGCTAAACTATCATTATTTAATTATTTCTACTCCACCCATATAAGGTAATAGAACTTCTGGCACATGGATGCGCCCTTCTGCATCCTGATAGTTCTCCATAACAGCAACCAAAGCACGGCCCACTGCCACACCCGAACCATTCAGTGTATGCGCCAGTTCGGGTTTACCTGTTTCTGGATTACGCCAACGCGCTTGCATACGTCTGGCTTGGTAGGCTTCCGTATTGCTGCAAGAGGAAATTTCTCGATAAGCACTTTGTCCGGGCAACCAAACTTCTAAATCATAGGTTTTAGCTGCTGAAACCCCAAGGTCAGCTGTACATAACGCTAGCACGCGATAAGGCAGTTTCAATAATTGTAAAATATGTTCCGCATGTGCCGTTAGTTCTTCATGGGCTTGATAAGAATCATCTGGACGAGTGATTTGAACTAGCTCCACTTTATCAAATTGATGCTGGCGAATCATCCCACGAGTATCTTTGCCATAAGAGCCTGCTTCAGCACGAAAACAGGGAGTATGGCTGACAAATTTTAATGGCAACTCTTCTGCGGGGACAATGCTTTCTCTGACCAGATTACTCAAGGATACTTCAGCAGTAGGAATTAAAACCAAATCTCTTTCGCCAGCAATAAAAAACTGATCTTCTTGAAATTTGGGTAATTGCCCGGTGCCATATAAACACTGACTTTTTACTAAATAGGGAACATACATTTCAGTATAACCATGTTGCTGAGTATGCACATCCAGCATAAATTGTGCGAGCGCGCGCTGTAAACGGGCCAAATGTTGACGCAATACCACAAAACGAGCACCTGATAATTCACTGGCTACTGAAAAATCCATCATGGGGGATTGATGGCTCTGTAGTTGTTCCCCCAATGCCACATGATCGAGTGGCGTAAAATTAAATTTAGGATGCTCGCCCCAACGCCGGATTTCCACATTGTCATCTTCACTTTGTCCGTCTGGCACAGCATCATCAGGAATATTAGGTATGTCTAAAAGAAATTGATCTAATCGCGCCTGGATAATTTCTAACTCGGCCTCTTTAAGTTTCAGAGACTCTCCTAAACCTGCCACTTCTGCCATTACAGCACTTACATCTTCCCCTTTAGCTTTCAGTTTGCCAATTTCCTGTGAACGGGAATTGCGCGTATTGCGTAATTGCTCTACGGTAACTTGTAGTGCCTTACGCTCATCGTCCAACAGGGTGAATGCTGTAGCATCAAGGTGATAACCACGACGTGCTAACTTGCGGACCACTTCGGTCATCTCTTGACGTAATAATTTGGGGTCTAGCATAGAGGATTCCTTTTTTATCAATACTGAGTCTATTTTTCATCCAATTTCTTCAAAAACTCTAACTTCTCTTTGATTTTCTTTTCCAAACCATATTCCGTAGGAACATAATATTGTGGCACATCCATCTCATCAGGAAAATACTTTTCACCGGCCGCGTAAGCATAAGGTTCATCATGCGCATACCGATATTCCTTACCGGCACCGATTTCTTTCATTAACCGGGTAGGTGCATTCCGAAAACGCATCGGGATGGGTAGATTCGCATATTTCTGTGCTGAAGCCTGTGCAGCTCCCCATGCCTTATAGACGGCATTACTCTTTGGCGCACAGGCCATATAGACCACCGCCTGCGCCAAGGCCAGTTCACCTTCAGGGCTTCCCAAACGCTCCTGCACATCCCAAGCGTTTAAGGCTAATTCTAGCGCGCGTGGATCAGCATTCCCAATATCTTCCGTGGCCATTCTCACCACCCTACGTGCAATATATAAAGGTTCGCAGCCACCCACAATCATCCGTGCTAACCAATATAATGCTGCATCAGGACTAGAACCGCGCACAGCTTTATGCAAAATAGAGATGTGGTCATAAAATAAATCTCCACCTTTATCATAACGGCCTACGCGCGCACCCACAACTTGCAATACAGCATCTTCACCAATAACACCTTGCTCATTCGCTAAAGTACTGAGCAATTCTAGCCAATTCAAGGCTTGACGAGCATCACCATCTGCAGCAGAAGCCAATTTGGTCATGAGTTCTGCAGACATATGTAAATGCAAATGACCTAAACCACGTTCGGTATCCACTAATGCACGTTGTAAAATGCTAATGATGTCTGCTTCGGTTAGAGCTTTAAATACATAGACTCGACAACGAGACAGCAATGCATTATTTAATTCAAAAGAGGGATTTTCTGTGGTGGCACCAACAAAAATTACATCACCATGTTCCACGTAGGGTAAAAATGCGTCTTGTTGCGCTTTATTAAATCGATGCACTTCATCCACAAATAAAATCGGTGGTAGCTTTCCTTCTTTTACTTGCGCAGCACCATGCTCCAATGCCGCTCGAATGTCTTTTACCCCAGCTAACACCGCAGAAATAGCCATAAATTCCGCATGCATATGTTGCGCTAATAACTGCGCAAAAGTAGTTTTCCCGGTACCTGGAGGCCCCCACAAAATCATGGCATGCAAACGTTGTTGCTGCAAAGCCATGTATAAAGGCTTCCCAGGCGCAAGAATATGCTGCTGACCACAAAATTCTGTTAAATCCCTAGGGCGCATTCGTGCAGCAAGTGGTTCTTGTAACTTCATTATCCTAACTCTTCTCCTACTACATCCACATTCTTCGGAGGAACAAAAGTAAATAATTTACTATCCAATTTAGGATTCAGTACAATGCGACTAAAAACTATTCCAGTCGTTTGGCCAAATACATCTTTAATTTGCATCCGAGAGAGTTTATCGTCTGCATCAAAGCTCAGAATCATATATTCCAATACGCTATCTTCTTTTTTAGGTGTCACTCGAAACTGTTGGAGACTTTCCGTGTTCTTTAAAGCTTCCACATTAAACCCTTGTGCAATACTGGTAAACTCTCCGCTCAGAAATAATGCGGGTGTTTCACTAAGCTGGTTGCTTAGGGGTTGCACGGTCACTTGCTCCAACTCTTCATCATAAATCCAGACATTCTTACCATCTGCCACTATCAACTGCTTTTCTGGTTCAGCAATCACCCAACGAAAGCGGTTAGGCTTATTTAAGTAAATCTCCCCTCTGTAGACTTCTAAGCCTTTACCTTGGGGTGTGAAAATTTGCTGAGTAAAATCAGCGCTCAACGTCGTCCAGCCGGAGAGTAATTTATCCAACTGATTCAAGGCTGTGGTGGATTGGGCCTGTGCAGTAAAAACTGTAAATAACAGGGAGAAGATAGCTAAAAATTTAATGCGCATACAAGTTTACCTACGATACTAAAGAAAGATAAACCAGTATATCAAATTCTAAACAATTATGAACTTTTCACTACATGGCACTCAGGGCCATTCAGTGAGGAGTTAATAAAATATCAAAATGCGTCATTCCCGCTGAGAAAGACTTGCTGCAAGGTCAAATCTAGCAGCGGGAATCTAGTACTGAGAGCACTATTACATATCCGGACTAGATTCCCGCTGAAAGATTACACGTTGCAGTTACATCAGCAGAGCGGGAATGACACATTTTAATATTTTACTAACTCCTCATTGAATGGCCCTGACATGGCACTGCTGGTATAATTTTCGGTACTGTAAGAAAATGCTTAGCACTAGCGCAAACAACAAAGCCCCCCACAATCCCATCACCTGCCATTTTAATATAAAGGCAAAAATGCACCCAACAGGTAATGCTACCAGCCAAAACGTAATAAAGTTAATATACAAGGGATATAGACTATTTTTCATAGCTCTTAATGAGGCGGATAACATCACCCTCACGCCATCCAAGACTTGATAGATTCCCGTTAATATTAAAAACACACTCGCTAAATTGATTAGCAATTGATTCTGTAGCTCATCCTGCGATAAATCCCAACTGATTATCCAATGCGGAGCTAAACAATAAATGCTAACAA
>JBIOEC010000128.1:0-3939 GCA_044445645.1 Gammaproteobacteria bacterium
CTCCAATACCTACGATAAGTTGTGCAGCGTAAAAAGTGGGAGTGACTAGCAGGGGAGGCCTTACAATGATAAAATGCGCTTAAAACCACTGTGACCACTGCCTGACTTTTTAGAGGCTATTGCAAAATAAGGTATGACAAGGCATATGACTAAAGCACTCGAATTAATTGATTTAGAAGCCATAAAAGGGATTTCATTACAACCAGAGCCGTTTCCATACGCTATTATCAATAGCTCGCTAAACGTTAGCCATCTCGAGCAGATTCAACAGACTTTTCCTGCTATCCATGATGCAGGAAGTTTCCCTTTGAGTGCTGTTCAATGTGAGGGCGCATTTGCTCAGTTAATCGCAGAGCTTAAAAGTGAAGAATTTCGAGCCTTAATGGCAGAGAAGTTTGCCATGGATTTGTCAGATAAGCCGGTGATGATCACTGTACGCGGCAAAGCCGATCATACCGATGGGCGTATTCACAAAGATAGCAAAAGTAAATTGATAACAGTATTGCTGTATATGAATGAAGATTGGCAACCGGATGGTGGTCGTTTACGATTGTTGCATGATAATCATAATTTAGATAATTATTTTGCTGAAGTCCCTCCTAACGCTGGAACCATGCTTATTTTCAAAGTGACAGAAAATGGTTGGCATGGTCATAAAACTTTTATTGGTACACGCAAGGTTATTCAATTAAATTATGTAACCGGTGAGAAGGCGATGAATAAACATGCTGCGCGTCATCGTATTTCAGCTGCATTTAAAAAATGGAAAAGAAAGCTGTTCCGCCAGAGTGTTGAAACCACATATTAAATAAAGGTTGTTAATGAATGTACTTATTGTAAAGCTTACCTCCATGGGAGATTTGGTCCATGCTTTGCCCGCTGTTACCGATGCTGTGAATGCCATTCCACATATTCATTTTGATTGGGTAGTCGATGAAGCATTTGCCGATATTCCTAAATTGCATCCACGAATTGAAAATGTCATCACTACGGCGCATCGACGCTGGCAACGTGAAAAATGGAAAACTTTTAAAAATAAAGAACTGGTTAATTTGTGGCACAATGTGCGTAAAAAAAAATATGACATTGTAATTGATGCACAAAATAATTTAAAAAGCGCTCTAGTGACCAGCATCACCCGCGGCAAGCGTTGTGGCATGGATCGAAACAGTGCACGCGAAAAATTTGCGCATTTAGTATGTGATAAAACTTTTGCGATTCCAATAGACCAACATGCCATTGTGAGGCAACGACAATTATTCGCGCAAGCACTGAATTATGCGGTGCCTAATACTTTCCCAGATTTCGGTGTGATTCAAGAAAAGTTACCGCCTATTCCTGTTACTTTACCTAAGCCTTATTTGGTTTTTATTCACAGCACGACTTGGGATACCAAACATTGGCCAGAAGCGTATTGGCAACAGTTGATCAAAATTGCCACGCAAGCGGGCTACCATATTGCTTTACCTTGGGGGAATGCAGTGGAACAAGCGCGTGCTGAAAAATTAGCGGCAGGCGCTAGCGCAACCACGGTATTGCCTCGTTTATCCATCATGCAGCAAGCCACTCTAATTTCACAGTCTGCAGGCGCGGTTTGTGTGGACACGGGATTAGGGCATTTAACTGCGGCACTTAACAAACCTGCTGTGCATTTGTATGGGCCAACGGATCCAGGATTAATCGGTGCTACTGGGCGCAATCAATTGCATCTGATTGCTGAGTATGAATGTGCTCCATGCTATTTACATGAATGTAAATTTGGCAAAGAGTCCGCATGCTTTTTAAAAAATATGCACCCTGAAAAGGTGTGGGAAAATTTCTTAGCACAGCTGAGCATGAGTTAATTTCTACTACTTAGATCTGAACACATTTTCCAAACTATAACAAATCAAACCCACCCAAATAAAGCCAAAGCTAATTATCGTGGCAGGGTCCAATGGTTCGTGAAACAAAAAAACGGCGAGCAACCACATAATAGTGGGGGCAATATACTGCATGAATCCCAGCGTAGATAAACTCATGCGGTTGGCCGCTTCCGCATAGAAGAGCAGCGGTAAAGTGGTTATTAACCCTGAACTTATCAACAATAAATTCAATTCCCAATCGTTGGCTTGCAAACTTCCCGTATGGCTTTCAATACCAAACAAGAAGTAAATAGCAAAAGGGGAAAGTATCATGGTTTCGATTAACAAGGCAGTTAATGAATCTACTTTAATTACTTTACGTATCAAGCTAAAGCAAGAGAATGTTACCGCGAGCAGCAAAGCTACCCAGGGAAAGATCCCGGCAAAAAAGATTTGTACTAAAACTCCAATAGTAGCTAAACCTACCGCTACAGTTTTTAATAAAGATAAGCGCTCATGCAAAAAAATGACGGCAAATAAAATAAGCGTCAGCGGGGAAATATAATAACCCAGACTGGCCTCTAACACATGATTGGCATTGATTGCCTCAATATAAATATACCAGTTTCCCCCAATAAAAAAACTCGAGGTGATTAACCAGGCCATTTCTTTCGGTTGTCGTAAAATAGCAAATAACACTGACCAGCGTTGGCTAATCAGAATAGCTAAGGCGATTAGGGCTACAGACCAAATAACTCGATGACTTAGGACCTCAGTAGTAGGAATCTGTTCTAGAAATTTAAAATAAATAGGGGCGGTTCCCCATATGACATAGGATAAGAGACCATAGATTAGACCTTGACGTTCTGTTCTAGATGAAGTGGTCATGATGCTTCTTATTTATTCAGAGGGGTTGATTTATAAGAATTATATCATACATCCCTCTTAAAAAATGATATAATTATGTCCTTTATTAACAGTGAGAAAGACTTCATTCATGGCTACTTTACCTCCTTTTGCTAAGGCTCGAGTATTGGTTCTTGGCGATATTATGCTAGATCGTTATTGGTATGGCGCTACATCGCGTATTTCCCCTGAAGCTCCTGTTCCTGTAGTGCGGGTGAATGATCTGGTAGAAAAGCCGGGTGGGGCTGCTAACGTAGCAATGAATATTACCGGTTTGGGTGCTGAAGCATTATTAATGGGATGGGTTGGGAACGATGATGCAGCTGTACGGCTAGAAGAGTTACTAAAAAGCTCTAAAGTAAATAGCCGCTTAATCCAATGTAGTGGACTTCCCACTATTACTAAGTTACGCGTCTTGAGTCACCATCAACAATTAATTCGCTTAGATTTTGAACAAAGCTATAAATCTGTTTCTCCCGATGAATTATTACAGGTTTTTTCCCAGGAAGTCGGTAACTATGACATTGTGGTTATGTCTGATTATGGGAAAGGTGTGTTAGCGCATCCAGAAAGTTTTATTCAAGCGGCTCGCGCTGCAAAAGTGCCTGTATTGGTGGATCCAAAACGTCTTGATTTTCAAGCTTACGCCGGTGCAACCCTAGTTACTCCTAATCGCAGTGAGTTTGAAGCGGTGGTTGGACATTGTGCCGATGAGCAAGAATTAGTTAGCAAAGGCATGGCATTATTACAACGATGTGGTTTTCACGCATTACTCATCACACGTGGTGAACAAGGGATGACCTTATTAGTAGAAAATGCTGAACCTTTACATTTACCCGCATTAGCTCGTGAAGTGTATGATGTCACCGGTGCGGGAGACACCGTAATTGGGGTATTAGCTGCAGCGATGGCTGCAGGAAGTGATTTGGCGCTGGCGGTAAAATTAGCTAACGCTGCAGCCGGCGTAGTAGTAGGAAAATTAGGTACCGCCACGATAACGCCGACTGAATTGAGTTTAGCTTTAGCCAGCTTGCAACCAGAAAAACAAGGCTTAGTGACTCCGGATGAATTATTAATTTTACGTGCGGGCGCTCGAGCGCGCGGTGAAAAAGTGGTGATGACGAATGGATGTTTTGATATTTTACATGCGGGACACGTTTCTTATTTAGAGCAAGCCAAGCGTTTAGGC
>JBIOEC010000129.1:0-3915 GCA_044445645.1 Gammaproteobacteria bacterium
CGATAACGCTAGCCTTTGGGCAAGGCATTCGTTTATTAGTCGACCAAGGTTTAACCAGTAGCTCGTTAGCCGAACTCAATCGCACGGCATTAATTTTTATCGGCCTGATTGTCTTATTAGGCATTGGCACTTTTATCCGGTTTTTATCTGGTAACTTGGACAGGAGAGCGGTTTATCGCGGATATTCGTCAAGCCGTATTTAATCATGTGATCAATCTCCCTCTTACTTTTTTTGAAGAGCGAGGAGTAGGGGACTTGCAATCGGGAATTATCACCGATACCACTCTTTTACAGCAGTTTATTGGTAGTAGTTTATCGTTGGCATTGCGTAATATTTTGATTTTCTTGGGCGGTTTATGTTTATTGCTAACGACTAATTATCAACTAAGTTTAATCGCTTTGCTCTTAATGCCCATTGTCATAATCCCATTGCTGTTTTTTGGTCATAAAGTAAAACGTTTGTCACATAAGACTCAGCAACAAGTCGGATTAATGGGTTCTTTTTTAAATGAAGCCTTGCATAATATTAAAACCCTACAAGCTTTCAATTATCAACCCTACGCACAACAAAAATTTGCCGCCAACATACAACTGGTTTTACAGGTTGCCAAACAGCGAATTGCTAAGCGCGCTTGGTTGGTAGCGATTGTAATTATTTTGATAATGACTGCCGTTATGAGTTTGTTGTGGATAGGAGGACGTTGGGTATTAGAAGGTAGTTTAAGCGGTGGTGAACTTGCGGCATTTGTTTTTTATGCTATTTTAGTGGCAGGTAGTGCGGGAACTTTAAGTGAAGTATATAGTGAATGGCAACAAGTTAAAGGGGCTAGTGTGAGATTGTTGGGGTTATTAGCAATCCCAACTCCTTCTGTTCCCGATAATAAAATTCTTAAGCTTGATGCCAAGCCAGCCAAGTTAAATATTCAACATCTGACTTTTCAATATCCGACTCGTGCAGTCCCAGCTATTGAGGATCTTTCTCTTGCAGTAGCACCAGGAGAAAGTTTAGCATTCGTAGGGCCTTCTGGAGCAGGGAAGTCGACTTTAGTATCTTTATTGCTGGGCTTTTATTCGGCTGAACCGAACAGCATTTTTTTAGATGATCAAGATATAACGAAAATTTCATTGCGCGAATTGCGCCAGCAAATTGCCTGGGTTTCACAAGAACCTGCTATTTTTTCTGGCACTATCTTTGAAAATATTGCCTATGGAAAACCTGATGCCACTCGTGAAGCTATATTGGCGGCAGCAAAATCTGCCTATGTTACTGAGTTTGTAGAACAGTTGCCGAATCAATATGAGACATTAGTCGGTGAAGGAGGAGTCAGATTATCTGGAGGGCAACGCCAGCGTATTGCACTAGCAAGAGCGTTGCTAAAACAACCCAGACTTTTATTATTAGATGAGCCCACTAGTGCATTGGACTCTATTAGTGAACAGATGATTCAACGAGCCTTAAAAGAAATCATGTCAAGCTGCACAACTATTGTAATTGCGCATCGTTTAGCTACTGTAAAATCTTTGCATCAGATTGCAGTATTGAATCACGGAAAGCTAATTGCTTTAGGATCTCATGACGAATTGCTCGCCAATAATTCCTTATATGCCGAACTCGCCCATTTACAATTTATAGTACCTAAACAAAATGCAGATTCGTGATTATCAGTAAATCCTGGTTTTTATACTGCGCCGCTTCCCCTTAACTATCCCCCATTGCTTTGTATTTCATCCTGTTTTTGGAATTTATCTAATTTTTCGCCGGGAGTTGCTGCGTGATTATTATCGATTGGTTGCGGGGGATGGGTATTGGAATATCTCTAGCAGAGGATTTGTACATTAGGTGCAGAGCAGGGCGACCACTGGCCACCCTTCCTGACAATATGAAAAACTAATCTGTTACTGCATCTGCTGTTTTGCTTACGGCATTACCGGTAGCGTCTACAGTTTCGCCTACTGCATTGCCAGTAGCGCCAACTGTCTCGCCTACCGCATTACCTGTTGCATCTACTGTATCACTTACAGCATTGCCGGTGGCATCAACTGTATCGCTCACGGCGTTATCAGCAATAGCTGATATCGAAAATGCAGCAAGGCTTATAGAAGCAATACTTAATAATAATGTTTTCATTTTGTTTCCTTTTTAGTTTAAGAGTAATTTGACAGTTTTCAATAAAGAATCTATTTTAAAATTTAGAATATCAATTTATTTTTGTCAAAAATCAAATGTCCAAAATTCAAAAAACTGATGCCGAATGGCGCAAACAACTAACTCCAGAACAGTATCACGTTTTGCGTGAAAAGGGTACTGAATTTCCAGGTACCGGAGAATATGATAAGTTTTTTGAATCAGGCGAATATTTATGTGCGGCCTGCGGTGCGAAGCTATTTGCTTCCGATGCCAAATTCCCTTCAGGTTGCGGCTGGCCAAGTTTTTCAGCTCCTGCTAAGGAGAATAATGTAGAAGAACAATCTGATAATAGTCATGGCATGTACCGTACAGAAGTGCTTTGTGCGCAATGCGCTTCACATTTGGGGCATGTGTTTAATGATGGCCCAGGACCTACTGGTATGCGTTACTGCATTAATTCCGCGGCTCTTAAGTTTACCCCCAACAAATAAACTTTAGATGCAAGAAACTCCACTGATATTTTTTTCAGGCTAATTAGCCAGTTCGCAGGCTAAATCTTACGTTAAAATAGGCATTTTCCGTATACTAGTCAGGCTATTATCTTACCTGTAAAAATCCGTCTATACGGTAGAATGTATTTCTTCAAATATAGGAGAAACTGCAATGCCTCTAGCAACAACCATTAATAATCTAGAGATAAACCATATAGAAATGGATACTTCTGGTACATATTCGACAAATCCAGCTTGTAGCCATGTATTAATTGTTGAAGATGAGCCCATAAGCCAGAAAATTATGCGGCATTTTATCGAGCATGCAGGATATAGCTGCGAAGTAGTGGGTAAAGGTGAAGACGGTGTAGCTTGCATGAAGGAAACTCAGTATGGACTCGTGTTTATGGACATTGGATTGCCTGGTGATATCGATGGAACAGAAGCCATCCGTCAAATAAGGGAACATGAAGCGGAAAATCAGCTAAATCCTACTCCCATTATTGCAATCAGTGCTCATTTACTTACCCAGGATTATCCTAAAGTCTACGCAGCTGGCGCCAACGTTGTTTTAGGTAAACCCACAGAACTAGAAGAGCTGAGAAGACTGTTGCGACAGTATGCCCCACTTATGGAACAAAAATTCGCTCAGTAAGATAATCAGGCATAAACATGTTAAAATTACAATGATCAACTATTTTTATCAGATCTAATTTAAAAATTAAGGCGCGTCAACTGACGCGCTTTTTTTCTG
This sequence comes from Gammaproteobacteria bacterium, assembly GCA_044445645.1. GTDB lineage: Bacteria > Pseudomonadota > Gammaproteobacteria > JBIOEC01 > JBIOEC01 > JBIOEC01. Next base: position 3,374 of record JBIOEC010000129.1, read on the forward strand.
CTAGCCTATAGGGAGTAAAGATAAGTTTTGGTAAAGGAATTACAGATTAAGCTCACACCTAACTCCTCATCTAACCGCATAGTAGTAGATGATGAAAGCTCGGCGAATGTCATGTCTTTAAAAATATACGTAACTGCAGTACCTGAAGATGGCAAGGCCAATGCAGCAATGCTAAAGTTATTGGCTGACCATTTTCATTTACCTAAATCGTCATTTAAACTTGTGCGTGGACAAAAAAATCGAAATAAAGTAGTCCATATTATCCAATAAAATCACTTCAGAATATTTCCTAGTAACAATGATGAACCTTTAGTTGGCAACGTGGCTGGTGAAGATTTGCTAGCTTGTTCGAAAAAACGCTGAGTTGTTGTTTTTATAGTGGCGGACTAATCATGCTTAGTCAACCTGGTTTTATACCCTGGGCAAGATCATCTAAAACTATTGCCAATAAACTCAAAAATACGTCATTCTCGCTGAGCAAAGACTTCCACGAAGTCGGATCTCACAGCGGGAATCTAGTTCTGAGACCACTATTACATATC
>JBIOEC010000130.1:0-3900 GCA_044445645.1 Gammaproteobacteria bacterium
GTAGTTGGGGTATATTGAATTAATTGAAACAATCTATTTTCATAAACAACTTTTCCAGGTGTGATCGCTAAATCTTTTCCCACTCTAAAGGCCTTCATATCCGTCATACTGATTTTAAAACGACCTTCATTAGCCTTAAGATCTTCCAACATATTTTCTAAACCCGTTACCAAATTCGCACCTGATGTTTCAATCGTTCGATTTAACACAGTAGGATTGGTCAATATAAAATTGCTGGGGGATAAAGCGTCAATAAATTGATTGGTATAAAATTTCAGTTGCTTGCTCGCTTTAGGATCTAAGTCTTCGATTTGATAGACCAGATCGGTTACATAGCTAGCGGTTAATAAATAGGCTTGTTTGATATAGGCAAAAAAAGGATTGTTTTGCCATTCTTCTGCACGAAAGCGTCTATCTTGTGCTGATATAGAATTAACTTCTGACTCAAATGCCGGACGCCCCCACCAAGAGCAGGCGAACTGCTGCCATAGGCGACTATAATCACCCCACCATTGCAGTTGCAGAGAAAAAAACTTTTGTGGATCACTAATTAAATTTTGAACTAAATGATTGTAGCTCTCTAATGCCTGATGCGAGTTGTGTAAATCGTAAAAATGACTTTTCGCAGACATTCTAGCCCACAAAAATTCTATAATTTCTTGAATCTTTTTTAACATCTCAAGGGAATTCTGCATCCACTCATACACGTTTATAGGTTCTTGCTCTAATTCTTTTGACATAATAAATCTACCTCTACTTATAGTTTGTTTCAGTAATTCCCGGCGAAAAGCTGCCATGAATTACTTCCTGGTTTTTATGCTGCGCGCGGCAAAGCCGCACTCCGCAGTTAAGAGAGAGAGCTGCGCTTCTCCCCCTTAACTATCCCCCATTGCTTTGTATTTCATCTTGTTTTTTGGAATTTATCCAATTTTTCGCCGGGAGTTGCTGAGTTTGTTTCTGACATCTGCTTTGCTTGCTCTATTGCTGCATGCAAGGCCTCTGATTCCGAACTACCGCTTGGATAGTGGCTTAATAATTCCTGCCAATATTGCGAAGCTTTATTATAGTCGCCACTATGAAAAGCGGCCACCCCTAATAAATTTATGAGTCCCTCTTGGTTGGGATATTCTTGCTGTAGTGTCTGCAAAAAGTGCTCCAGTTTGGGTGATAGTGGGCTCTTATCGACTTGCGTTTCGGTTAAATACCACGTCTGCGCGTAGCTAACTGCAATATCGGCATCTTGAGGCTCCATGGCATAAGCTTGTGCATAAGCTGCGCGTGCTTTGGCATAATCATTTTGCTGCATCGCTAATTGTGCTTGTAACAGCCATACTGTTGGCTGCGCACCTGAGCGTAATTCTTGACGCACCAACTCCTGATCAATCTGCGCCTGAACATGGGGGGGTAAGGGAACTGTATCTTCGAGTAATTGCGAAATTTGTCGTAATGCTACATCATTTTCGGCATAAAATATATGCTCGGGCCGTCCGGCCAACAAATACCAGCTACCCGCAAAAATTAATAGTAAACCACATAAGCTTAATGGCAACCATTTTTTATCTTTAGTTTGTATAAACCACGGAGCTAAAATATAGAGTGTGGCTAACAAAAATAATGCGCCAACTAAAATGGAAAACATTACCATCATTTTCTCACCCTATAAATCCAAACTATCATGCCGATCAATAACAACACCAAGGGTCCGAACCATAAAATGAATGTGTTACTTTGCACGGGTGGCTCATATAACACCGAATCACCATAACGTTCTACTAAAAATGCTTTAATTTCCGGATCCTGCTTACCCGCCACAATTTGCTGATAGACTTCTAAACGTAAGTCTTCAGCCAATGGCGCATTGGACTCGGCCAAAGGCTGATTCTCACACACCATACAACGTATATGCAGCAACATTTGTTGATAACGTTTCTCTTGTTCTGGCGTCTCAAAATGGTACCGATCTTGCGCGGCAAAGCCCCCCACACTGAAAAAAACACTCAATAAAATTAAGATGCGCTTGCAACACATTTTGTTCCACGATTGTCTGACCATTTGCAAATAAGCGGCCATATTTCATCCTCCCAAATTTTATTCGTGATCGGACCCGTATGTTTATATCGTACTACGCCTTGTGCATCAACTAAAAAAGTTTCGGGAATCGCCACCACTCCCCAATCTATTCCGGTACGTCCATTAGGATCGGCCAAAGTGAATTGATAAGGATTACCTAAATCCTTCAACCAACCAAGTGCATCAGCAGACTTATCTTTATAATTCACCCCAACCATCCGCACATCATAATCTTGTGCAATTTTAACTAATACTGGGTGCTCTTGCCGACAAGGCGGACACCAAGTCGCCCAAAAATTCACTACAGTAATTTCTCCCAACACATCTTTATCAGTATAAAATTTTTCTGGCTGCTCTAAGCTGGCCAATCTAAAGGCTGGCATAGGCTTATACACCGTCTGCGAAATTCCTTGCTTACCCAGCAAAAGCACTTGCACAAATACAGCGCATAACCCTACAAATACCAATAATGGCAACCATACTGCCCAGGCTTTGAAAAAATTTTTCATTTTTCCCTCATCCTAATTTTTCCTGCGGATAAAACCACAAATTCCACCCAATGCCATCACTAACGCCCCTAACCAAATCCACCTTACAAACGGCTTATAATAAACTCGCACGGCCCAACTGTTATCTGTCAGCTGTTCCCCCAATGCCACGTATAAATCCCGCAGCAACCCAGGGTCAATTGCCGTTTTGGTTGTCAACATTCGCTGCGCATTATTCACCCGTCGCTCAGGGTATAAAGTAGCAACCATTTTCCCTTGATAAAATACGGCAAACTCTCCCTGCACCGCTTGATAGTTAGGCCCCGTTACATTGCTTACACCTATAAAATTAAAATCATAAGGACCAATAGCAATCACTTCTCCCTCAACTAAACGCACATCACGTTCCACGCTGTAAGCGCTGCTTAAGGTAATCCCTAACGCAGTAATCGCCACGCCTACATGCGCGATCACCATGCCATAATAACTGCTGTGAATATGACGCCAGTGTCTCCAAGGAGTCCGCTTTAGATGTAAAAATAAATCTGTTCCCGTAGCGCAAAGCACCCAAACACTCACGGTGACTCCTAAAATCACCAAGAAGCTGGTATTTTCAGGCACCCATACCTTCAACATCACCCCAGCAAAAATACTAAACATAAGAATATAAATTAGCCTGACTCTATTCCAAATGGGTTCGCCTGCGTGCCAATGACTACCCGGTGCCCATCCCATTAAAAACATCAGAAATACGAAGAGAGGAATAAATAAGGTATTAAAATATGGCGCACCAATAGAAATTTTTCCGGCATTAACTAAATCTAGAATAAGTGGATACAACGTCGCTAATAAAATAGTCGCACACGCCACCACTAATAAAATATTGTTACCCAGCAACAATGCCTCACGTGACCAGAGATTAAATTGTCCAGTGGCACGTAATTGCTGTGCACGAACCGCATACAAAGCCAAGGCGGCACCAATAACTACCACCAGAAAACCTAAAATAAATAATCCGCGTTCAGGATCATTGGCAAAAGAATGCACCGAAGTTAACACACCAGAACGAACTAAAAATGTTCCGAGCAAACTTAAAGAAAAAGCCAAAATGGCCAATAATACTGTCCAGCTTTTAAATATCTCGCGTTTCGCAGTTACCAATAAAGAGTGGATTAAAGCAGTCCCCACTAACCACGGCATTAAAGACGCATTTTCTACTGGATCCCAAAACCACCAACCGCCCCAGCCTAATTCATAATACGCCCACCAGCTTCCCAACATAATGCCTAAAGTTAAAAATACCCATGCCATTAAAGTCCATGGCAGTGCGCGCTTGGCCCAC
>JBIOEC010000131.1:0-3867 GCA_044445645.1 Gammaproteobacteria bacterium
GTATATCTGCATTAAATCAATCTTACAGAAAACTTTTAGAGAAAACGCTAAAAACAGATTGGAATACTAGAAGTACGGAGAATCGTGAACTGCGTTTGCGCTTACAAAACTGCGTAGCAGCGATAATTCAATTTCATCAAGTAATGAAAAAGGACTTGGATGATAGCACAGTAGTAGATGAAATATTAGAACGCTGTAATCATGCAATTTTAACCAGAGATTATGAGGAATTAGCCAGCGGGCTTCTATCAGAGGATAGCTTACCCAAACAATTAGAGGAACACTATTCTGCATCACACAAAGGTTTTGAAACTTGTTCTAGGAAAAGTCCAGAATATCGAAAAAATACCAAAGCACTCTATATGCAAAAAAGAGAAGAATATATTGATGACAGAAGAAAAAAAATTAAGACCGCAAATGCCGACGCACCAGATCCAGTTGAAAATACTTATTTTGTGATCGGACCTAAAAATACTCTTATTAAGGAGGACTTGGATAGACTAGAAAGTTTTTTCAATTTAGCAGTATGCCATTTTCACCTACATCTTGCACATCCTATACAAGCTGAAAATCCTGGATTTCTTGAACTTAAGGATATTTTTGGCTATATCACTTTCTTAACACGGCGACTATTAGAGATTAAAGACGTCTTAAAAAAGCTAGACCTCGAGCCTGAGTTGGCTCCAGATAGCAATATGGCGCCTACTTTAGCGCAATATGCAGATAAAATACAAGAATGGATAGAGATATTACAACATCAACTTCAGTATTTTAATCTGGGATATAGTCTAGTACAGCCTCTGATCAAAGAAGGATATCACTTGAGTGCAGAAAGGGAACATTACTCCACTAAAACTCACCATTTTAGTAAAGACACGATTAAACCCGAGGATGATGATTATGCAAAGATATTCAAGGTTTCGCGAAAAACAGCAAAAGGGGCCCTATTAAAAAAGCTAGGAAAGCCAGCACCCAATTCTCCTATACAGAAAATCTTACAATTGGCAATAAAAGAACGATTAAAAGATTCTAGGTTTATAGAATATTTAGCTCCTCTTTTAGATCTTAATGAAAGAAAAAACTTGAATAAATCTCAGCAATCCACACAGCAGGAATTTGACGCTCTTGCAGCAAAACCTCTCATTATGGAAGCTTATATCGACTTCATGATGCCAGATAAAAAAGGAGCTGGAGAGATAGCCCATTTATCTATTATACAAGCATTAGCAGAGACCTATGGGGTACAGTTATATTGCTTCAAAGCAGGAGTGGGTTTTAATTTACTCCCCGCAGATCGTAGCGCACATTATGTTCCCGCTGAAGTTAAATCAGGAACGGTATATTTACTATTTTCTCCAAGCGGGGAGCTTAGTGTCTTGAAAAATGACGATACGATTATAGCTAAACGCAGAGAGCATCTGATGGCTAAGCTTAAGCACTGTGCAGAAATAGTCGGTCAAACCAAACAACTTCAAATGAATCACGACCACACAGCGTCGGTTGTAATATTAGAAAAACGACTTCATCAGGCAGGCTTATTATTAAAGGCTGCTGCTCATGAGCAATCGTGTTTTATATCACCTCTGTTGCTAGAACAAGCATGTGAACAAGTATTTTCTGATCTGGATGAATTAGTTGCGGATATAAAATTACAACCTAGTTTAACCATAAACCCCGAGTTGACCATGACGCCTGCATAGCTTAATTATGAATTAGGTCTTAACTATGATTTTAAATACTGCCATTCTAGAAGAAATACAGGCTTGTCTGACTCAGAATCGAATGGTTGATTTCTCGGAAAAGATAGCTGTGCTTTCAGCTGCGGAACACTTGCAATTATCAGAAGAAGATAATAAAACAGCGTTGTTACAGGGGCTAGTCAATCTAGTAGAGCAAGCTAAGAATCAAAGGCTATTTGCCCAGGCTATTATGTTAGCCAATATTGGGGCAGCAGTATTTCTTCCAGACGCCGTGGATGAATCGGAAATTTCAGAAATAGATGACGAATCGGAGATTCAGGAAAAAAATAGTGTTATAGCAGAAACTCTATCCTTAATAAAAACAGAGCTTAGTGAGCCCAATCCTGATTGGGTTAAAATCGATGAAGATTTTAATGATTGTTTAGATGAAAGATGGTTATCCGATTACCTTCCTAGCACCGTACGCAGTATTATAAAAGTGATTAACTTGGCTACAGCAAAAAAAGCAGCGATAGCCACAGAGGATGCACAAAAGGCGGCACTGCATTATGAACAAGATTTTAACCGTAATCTTCCGAATTTAGATGAAAATAGTTTACAACCTTTAGAGCTTGCTGTGCATAATATTGACCTAGGCTTAATCTGGTTAATGCATAGCGAGTTACCCATCAGAGGTCAAGTTCACTTGACAGCAGCGCAGTATTTAGGCCGTGCACGTCAACAATTAATGGCTATTCAAGAAATAGTAGACAACCCCTTATTGACTGGATATATAAAATTACAAAAAATGCGTCTGGAAATGGCGAGCCACATGGCGGAAATTTTGAACCAGACCAACTTGCTTTGCAATTTAGTTAATACTTTAGATCATTCGGCCCTGAGTTTATCTAAGTTACTCTCTATTGTGTTAAAGTTTTTCGATCAAGCTGAACTTCTGCGCTGTATTGAGGTAAGATTCCAAAATTTTCATCAAATTTTTGAATCTTTAAAACAGGCTTTTTTAACCACTTTAGAAAGCGCAATTCTTGACGATGATAAACAAATTGAACTATATGAAAAATTAAAAGATCAGGAATCAAGGCTAATCATTGTTGATGTTAAGTGGGTAGAAAACGTCTATCGCAAAATGATGCAAAAGACGCGCAAAGGTCTTAATCTTAGCAAGCTCGCCTTAACTATACGTAGGGATCTAAATGTCATCCAAGATAAACTCGCCCAGCCTGTACCTATGCCCCTGCCAGTCTACAGTTCCTTTTTGGTATCAAGCCTGGAAAAGATGGAGTGTTTGCAACGTTTACCAGACAATCGGGTGTTTAATGAGGAAGCTTATGCAAAATTTTCTAGAAATGCACAGACTTTTTTAGGCGAGATACTTGAAAACACGGTAAGCTTATTTCAAACACAATGCGATATGCCAGCGGCATGGGCGGTATTGGGAGTAGGCTCCATCACAACACACACCATGCATCAGGGCAGTGATTATGATTTAGGCGCAGTTATTATTCGTTCAGAAATAAATGCGCGCACGATACCTTATATTCGTGCCATCTTAAGTGCCGTTAAACAACAATTAATTCTGTTAGCGGGGGAAGGATTTAATTTGGATAGCGATTTCTTTTCTAAAATAATGGGAGAAGGAGAGAGAGAGGACACTAGATATAACCTGATCCAGACGGGGGGCAATTTGAGCCTATGGTTAACGGAAGGGGCTAAGTCCCCAGGTTTATCGGAATGGCTAACGCATGATCCAGGACAGCTGAAATTAAAACCTGAACGACCGGACCTTGAGCTAAGGCTCATTTGGTCCCTTTATCGCAGCACATTGCTTTATGCAAGCCCAGCAGTCGGCATCGATGAGAGTTACCCATTGTTTCAGAATTGGCAATCGCAGTTGACTCGGGGCTTAGCAATTAGCGCTACCTCAACATCAGAAGATAGAGTAAGTCGATCCTATCAATCTACATTAATAGATGGAAAAATAATTTATCCACAACACAAATGTGTAGCAGTAGCACTAGGTAGCTGGGTAGAAAAGCAGTTACAGACGCTAATTCAGTCCGCATTTTACGCTCAGCAAGCAGATATGAAAACTCTCTATTGGAAACCACTGATGTTATATATCCAGTGGTTAGGCCTTTATCATGCCTGCATTGATCCTTCCGAGCAA
>JBIOEC010000132.1:0-3855 GCA_044445645.1 Gammaproteobacteria bacterium
GTAGTACATCACCATTCCAATGATAGTAAGAGCAAACGATGTTGGTAAAATTATTCGACTCGTTTTCTGAACTTTACGACTAATTTGCTTATGATTTCTAAGACCAAGAAAATGCATACTGGTCATTTCAATAGCCGTTATAAATGCAAAAAAGTAACACGTCAAAAAGAAAATATCGATTAAGGTCAGATAGGGCACTTTAGGCATACTAGAAGAAATAGCAAATGAAAAAGCAATAACCGTTAAAATTGTAGTCACCGAGATCTGCGCTTGACTAGAAAGTTCTGATGGTTCAATCCACAACACCGTCCAGGATAAAATTACCATGAGCAGTAATGGCAAAAAAACTTTCCAAATATAAAAAGTAGGATCTCGCTTAATTTCAATATCAAAGATTACTGCATTTATCCACTCATTGCCTGCCACATGAATTTTTTCCACAAGTGCAGTTTCTCCCAGCACTGTCCACTCTACAAGTGCAGAATAGGCATCTTCATCGGCATTAATTGGATTAGTCATGCGTGGAAAAAATTCCGAGATATCTCCTCCGCTAATAGAGGGTTGAATACGTATTCTAAGATATTGGGTATCAAATGGAAAAGTATGTAAATTGTAAATATTAGATAATTCCGCACTGGAACGCTCATAATATCTCACGGTGCCATCCGGAAAAACTCGCACTGTAACATCATAAGCTGAGTGAGGGACTACTCCATTAGCAAAATCAAAATTAGGAATCCAAATTTGATCGGGTCGATAAATCTGATAGCGCTGCTGCGAATTCTCTGGCGTAAAAGCTAAACGGGGATCTTTCCATTCTGCGGTCAAATAACCGACAATTTTGAAAGTTTGCTCCTCCTCATTCACCATTTCTAAATTTAATACTCGAAACGCAATTGAAACTGGAACTTTTTTTCCATTGATATCTGGATGGATTAAAAGAGCATCATTCTTATCAATTTCTTTAATTAGCGCTTTACTGGCAGCATTGGTAGGTGTGGTTGCAGCATGGTCAGTCTGGGCAATTCCGAGACTTGAGATTAATAACGCAATTGCACAAATGATATGGGTAATTATTCGAGATCTATTCATAAAGCCTCCCATCACGTACTGTATCAACCGCCCGTAGTTGTTGCATATTATTTCCCTATTTTAATTAGGCCATCTCCACCGGTACTAAATTGGCATAGGCTAATACCAACCATTTCGTGCCATCATCGCGAAATTTTACTTCTACGCGAGCATGCGCGCCTTTGCCTTCATAGTTCACAATAACTCCCTCACCAAATTTAGGATGGCGTACGCGCTGACCTAGGCTTAATCCTTCAATTTCTGTTTCATCCACGTGATGCGGTAAAATGACTGATTGGCGTAAACGTACTTCTTCAATCAGCTCACCAGGAATTTCGCGAATAAAACGTGAGGGATAAGCATTCACTTCGCGGCCATGTAAACGTCGCGCTTCTGCGCAAGTTAAATACAGTTTTTGCATAGCACGTGTCATACCTACGTAACACAATCTACGCTCTTCTTCTAATTGATCGGCATCATTACTGGAACGTTCATGCGGAAATAATCCTTCTTCCATTCCTGCTAAAAATACTAAAGGAAATTCTAAACCTTTCGCCGTATGCAATGTCATTAGCTGCACACCTTCCGTCATCCCGGCTGTTTGTCCCTCACCAGCTTCTAGTACTGCGTGCGCAATAAAAGCTACTAAAGGAGACATGGTATCGTTTTCTAAATCATAGGCAAATTCGCGGCATGCACTAATCAATTCATGTAAGTTTTCTAGGCGTGCCAACCCACGCTCACCTTTCTCATTTTGAACATGATCAATCAAGCCGCTGCGATCCAACACATAGGCCGCTTGCTCATCTAAATTCAGTTCTGCGGTTTCTACGCTCAATGTATTAATTAATTCCAGAAAGTGATTTACTGCATTTGCAGCACGACCAGGTAAGCCTTGCTGTTTGAGAACAGCATCAGTCGCTTGCCACAAAGAGCATTGGTGCTGTCTGGCATATTGACGGATCACATCGATGGTGCGTTCTCCAATGCCGCGCGTGGGTGTATTCACTACCCGTTCAAATGCACCATCATCATCGCGATTAACGATTAAACGCAAATATGCCAAAGCATCTTTAATTTCAGCGCGCTCAAAAAAACGTTGTCCTCCAAAAATTCGATAAGGAATATTCTCATGCAGCAAAGCTTCTTCCAATACCCGTGATTGTGCATTAGAACGATATAAAATTGCAGCATCACTAGGACTCCCACCCTGGGTACGAACCCATTGTTGAATACGATCAACAATAAACCGTGCTTCATCTAGTTCATTAAAAGCCACATACAACGAAATTAATTCCCCCTGATTGCCCTGAGTCCATAATTCTTTACCTAAACGCGAAGTGTTATGACTAATCAATGTATTTGCCGCAGTAAGTATGGTGGCCGTAGAACGATAGTTTTGCTCCAGACGAATCGTTTGCGCGTCAGGATAATCTGTAGTGAATTGGTGAATATTTTCAATTTTCGCACCGCGCCAACCATAAATAGATTGATCATCATCACCTACAATCATCAGTTCAGCATTTTCTCCAGCGAATAATTTTAGCCATTTATACTGTAAGGCATTAGTATCTTGAAACTCATCAACTAGAATTTGTTTAAAACGCTGATAATAATTTGCCAGTAATAAAGGGTGATCGCGCAGTAACTCATATGAACGTAATAACAATTCTGCAAAATCCACTAAGCCTCCGCGCTGACAGGCTAATTCATATTCTTGGTAAACCAATTGAAATAATGCGCCGGCTTTATCAAACGCAGCAGCTAAATGGTCCACACGCAGGCCTTCATCCTTTTTAGCATTGATAAACCATTGAAACTGCTTAGGCGGCCAATAGGCATCATCGATACTATGCTCACGCATAATCCGTTTAATAATTCGCAACTGATCATCCGCATCCAATACCTGAAAATGCTCAGGTAACCCTGCCTCAGCATAATGTTGGCGTAATAAGCGATGCGCCAGGCCATGAAAAGTTCCAATCCAACTATGGGGCAAAGGCATTCCCACTAAATGTTCAATCCGGCGGCGCATTTCATGCGCAGCCTTGTTCGTAAACGTCACGGCCATAATGCTAAAAGGGGTAGCGCGGCGAATATGTAACATCCAAGCTATTCTATGTGCCAGCACACGGGTCTTACCGCTACCCGCACCTGCCAGGATGAGTAGGTATTTTGCCTCGGAGGTTACGGCATCGTATTGTGCGGGATTTAGCCCGTCGAGTAGATCTGCAGGGTTCATAATTCTTTCTCTTTTATCTCGGGGTAACCTTAAAACTTGGAGAACCTTGATATTTTGTCGAGGTTGAACGAAAATGGTGTTAGAAAAGGAGCATATACGCAGTATGTGAGCATTTTCTAACGCCATTTTCGTTCAAGATCGGCGAAATAGCAAGGTTCCTTTCTACAGGGTGAGTAGTTATGATCTGTCTAAACTAAAACGCCATTCTGTACACGCTAGGTATTTGATTAATGCCGCGTATAGGAGATTGCAGGACGCGCAGTAAACCGTCGGATAATTCATAAACTAAGCCATGCACCGCCAATGGCTGTCCCTTATTCCAAGCGCGCTGCACCACACTGGTACGGCAAATATTATTGACTTGCTCATGCACATTCAATTCGCACATCAAATGTAACTTTTCTTCAATCGTCTTCAGTTTTTGTAATTCCTGCACATATTTGGTTTTTACATCGACAATATGCTGCAACCAATGATCGATTAAACCAAAATGCCGTGCATCCATAGCCGCCTTAATGCCTCCGCAGCCATAGTGCCCACAC
>JBIOEC010000133.1:0-3834 GCA_044445645.1 Gammaproteobacteria bacterium
ATAAAATATATTGTTTAGTACGCGGTGATACACCCCAAATCGCCACGCAAAGATGCCGTGCGATCATGACGAGTTATCAATTGAGCGATTATATTGACGAAACACGATTATGCATTGTGCCAGGTGATCTTACTTTGCCTCAATTTGGTCTGCTTAACACAGATTACCTGCAATTGGCAAAACAAACACAAGTCATCTATCACGTGGGAGCCGACGTTAATTTTATTAAGCCATTGGATTTGCTTCTTAACGCCAATGTGGAAGCGTGTCAGCGAGTTTTGCATTTTTCCCAAAAAGATCAGTTAAAAACCATTCATTATGTATCCACGCTTTCTGCTTTTCCGCGTGGCGGCGATTATATTCATCAGCACATTGATGAACACACCCCCATGGATTTATCAGGATATTTATTGGGTGGTTATGAACAATCCAAGTGGTTGGGCGAGGCCATCATGCGAAATGCGCAGCAGCAAAAATTGCCCATCACCATTTATCGTCCTGGGTTTATTGGCGGCAGCTTAGAGACTGGGATCCTTAATGATAAGGATTTATTTAGCCGTATGTTACTAAGTATTATTCAAACAACTTTTATGCCCGATATTCTTCCGTTTAATTTTAATATTGTACCAGTGGATTATATTACCCAAAGTATGGTGTATTTGGCATCACAACCAGAACGTATGCCGGTGTATCATTTTTATCATGAGCGTGCATTGACAATAGATGAGATCCACGATGCCTTTCTGGCCAATCATTTTCCGATACAAACTAAACCGTATCAAGAATGGGTTGCTTATTTAGAAGAGTGTGGAAAAGACCATGACTATCCGCTGAAGCCCTTATTGGCTTTGTTGAACGTTAAAGATCCCATGGCAGATTCTCAACTTGGTTCGCATGCGTTATTGCCCAATCAAGGTGATATCTATGCAGACATTACAAAATCGCAATTGCCCCCAACGATCTTAGGCAAGCTATTGCCGCCTATCGAATTATTGGACTTTTATTTGAAAAAGTTATCGGGGCAGTACGGATGCCTTTTCTAGGATTAAGGATTAGGTCTATTATTCTCGTGCTTTAACGTAGGAGATGGAGCCGCCGCCGCAGTGTTATGGGTTATTTTAAACTGAGTAGCGCAAAAAGAATGTAACCACTGTGACAAATTATCGCTATTCGCGATGGCTAATGCAGGAATGGGAAAAGCCAGTATTTGCCAGCCAAAGCCACGATAAAAGGATTTTATTCCACTGCTTTTCACTTGTTGAAGAAATACTTCGAGCATAGTTACTTTTTTATAATAGGGCTGATTAAATAATTTTTTTAAAAATAAAGTTGCAAAAGTATCAAACGGATGGGCAATAGCTGCGGCGGATAGGACTAAGAAAAATTGTCCAGAAAAACCTACAAGCGGGGAATTATATTTCTCCACTAAAGTTTTTCCCTGTTTTTTTGCATTCGCAAAGCTTTCCGTAAATAAGGCTTCGCGCAACAGTACAAATGGAAATGTGCGCAATAACGTATACCGGCCATACTTTTGCACGCTAGCCATGGTGGCTTTAAGACCAAGGGGATCAATTTGTTGTTTATAAATAAGCGCTTCAATCGGCCCAATCAGCAAAGCGCTAAATATAATAGCCCCTGCTAAGGAAAATGAGTCATGTCTGTGAACGCCTAGGGTTTGCACACCCAAGGTAGGAGCTGCGGGAATTAAAGATGTCAGAAAACCTCGGTAGCACTGATATAAAGGAATAGCCGTGTTACTTTGTGCACCTCTTTTAAAATTTTCAGCAGGAAAGACTACACTTGAAGCAACAACCCCGCTCCCAGCATCGCCTCCTGCATCACGCACGGTTCCTACCCAAGATTTAGCAGGAACTGCATTTTCAGTACTCATCGTTAATTCCCTGATTTTCTTGACTCATAAATAGGATAAACAAAAGATAAATAGTATCTAAGTTTTTTAAAATTCTCAATAAAGATTATTAACTTGGTCGAAATTGTGCAGCTGGATCGGCTGGCCCTTGTTGCATTTGTAAAATTTGCGAAACCATCATTGCAAAAACAGCGACAAGAACACTTACTGAAGTTGGAATGAGGGGTGCAACTGGAGCATCTTCATACGCAGAGGGAGCAGGAACTAGAGCTGGAGGTGCTATTGGCATTTCTTCAACTACAGGTCTACTTTCTGCAGCCACCAAGGTATAACTTTCATTATTAATTATTATGGAATCACCTACTTTGAAAGAAGCATCTTCTGGAATAGTAAGGCCTCCATCAAATACCGGAAAACGTTGTACCTTACCTTGTGCATTAACAAATTCGATTATTCTTCTTGCCTGATTCAGTTGAGAAAGAACGTGTAATACAGGAGCAAATTTATCAGGAGATAAATCATCCAACGTCATAGGAATAGAGCCTAGCTTTTGTTGCAAAATAGCCATTAATTTGTCATCGTGTTGTGGTCCATAACCAATGGTAACTGGAGCAAGGCTAAACGTTTCCATTGTAAGAAAGTCTTGATAGAACTTCTCTAATTGCGCGAGATCGTTTTCCGTTGTATCACACTCATTTTTTCCATCAGTAAAAACAATAAGAATGGAGTTTGCAAGTTTATCAAATTTGGATAAAGCATGGTAAATGGCGCCATATAACCTCGTAAGACCACCACAAGATAAGTCATTAATAAACTGTTCAATACCCGAAATATTACTCAAATTAGTCTCTAACGATTCTTCGATATAACTTCCAAATGGTATTAATTCAATTTTAGTATTAGCCTCTGCATAACGCTGTTGTAATTCTTTGACTAATTCTTTGAGGCGGTGCTTGTATTGTGTGAACTTTTGATCCTCATTAGTCATGCTCTTACTGACGTCTATAAGTAATTTAATTTCGAGTGGTTTATTAATCGCAGCACTGATCTGTCTAAAAAACACTGGAGTGGCAATTTGTTCACCCTCAGTAGATGTGACTATTTTTAGCACGACTCCCTCGCGGACTAATTGTCCTAGATAGAAAAGTAGATGTTGTTTATCAATTTCTATTTCGCAAACAGCACCTACTTTAGGATCGTTATCATCAGAAGAGATAGGAATATTTTTTTCCTCAATCTGTGGAGGAAAAAGTAATTTATATAGCAAACCATAATTGAAATAAAGAGTAGGTTTCTGCTGGGCATCCTCTCTAATACAAAATATATTTTTGCTGTTTTGCTCGCTTATTTTATGCGTACTAGCGAGTGTAGGGGCTGGCGTATTTTTAGTAAAAAATTGCCACAGGCTAAATGTATTACTAGAGACTAAGGTCCTTTGTAATTGTTCTATTATTAATTGTGTGAAGCTCTGAGCTTTATCGCTTGATACGCGGAAGTTTTCAGCATTAATAGGTAAGCAAAGTTGATTGCTTGTGGGATCTTGAATAAACTCCGGTAATTGAACAAGACTTTTTCCTAATAGATTGGCTAAAAATACTTTAGCGTTGTTTGCAGTTAGTTCTGGTGCAGGAGGATAAATTAAATTGGGGGACTCTATAATTCTAGGAGTAGTTGACTCAGATTTTCCTGGTAATAATACATAGGGTAATTTTAGATCATTGGGGCTATGTAGTGTTTGTTTAATTCTATCAATAACCTGTTTAGGCCCACGAATAACAATCTTATCTTCATTATCAGTAACCGTAGAACCTGGGAAATTTTCTTGTCCAGTTATCGCTTCTAAAAAAGTTTGCCACATGAGAAATTCCCCTATATAAAGTGAGGGACCATTATCTATAATTAAACTACGGAGGTAAAGTAGGGAATGTACTTATCCTTGATATTTCAGTTTTATAGAATTGCAG
>JBIOEC010000134.1:0-3787 GCA_044445645.1 Gammaproteobacteria bacterium
ACATAATGAATCAAAAAACCAAACCCATCATATTAATCCATGGTATATGGACTACTCCCCACTGTTGGGACCTTTTTCGAGTCTACTATGAAGAACAAGGGTATCTAGTATTAACGCCAGCTTGGCCACGCATCCATGGGGAAGCCGAGGATATGCGTCGCGATCCATCTGTACTCAACGGTTTGGGAGTTACCGAAATTGTTGACCATTATGAAAAAATTATTGCTACGCTCGATACGCCCCCTATTCTCATAGGACATTCTTTTGGTGGTTTAGTCGTCCAAATACTATTAGATCGCGGTCTTGGTGCAGCTGGAGTCGCAATCGATCCTGCTAATCCAAAAGGAGTTTGGCCATTATCGATTTCAGTGATCAAATCAATAATGCCTGTGCTGTCGAATCCCTTCAACTATAAGCGCACAATCATGCCAGCATTTAAGCAATTCTGCTATGCATTTGCAAATACGATGCCAGAAAATGAAGCACGCATAATTTATGATCGCTATGGAATCCCTGGGCCAGGACGTCCTCTATTTCAAGCTGCTTTTGCAAATCTAAATCCTTGGTCCGACATCAAAGTGAACTACCACAACAATAACCGCGCGCCCCTGCTGCTAATCGGGGGAAGTGAAGATCAGATTTGTCCAGCTAAGTTTACGAAAATAAATTATGAGAAATATTCAAACTCAAGAGCGATTACTGAGTATCAAGAATTTCCACATCGCTCACATCTAATTATTATCGAAGAAGGATGGCAGGAGGTCGCTGAGTTTGCATTGTCTTGGTCACAGACTAAAGCCTCTACAGCTGCACAATGAATATTATTGAAGGTGCAATAGGGAAGCATTAAACTTAGAAAACGCAGTAGAGTTCATAAGAATCGTCATTCCCGATGAGTATGGGTTGCTACAAAGTTGAATCTCACAGAGGGAATCCAGTACCGATCTTACTTAGAACTATTCGTGCTAGATTCCCTCCGTGAGATCTTTGGATTTATAGAGTTTTTCTCATCGGGAATGACGATTCTTATGAACTCTACTGCATTTTCCAGGTTAAATTATTCAATAGCTAAAGCTTGTTTAAAACGCATTTCCACTTGTTCACTGCCCATTAGATTAATGATTGGCAATAATTCGGGGCCATGTAATTGTCCAGTCAATGCCACACGTAATGGTTGAAATAATTTTTTACCTTGCGCGATAGTTTTAAGCTGATTCATGAAATCTTCATAAGTCCAATCACATTGTTGCACCACCTTGAGTCCTTCCTCAAAAAACTTCTTTTCTGTTTGGCGAATAATTTCTTTCTGCTCAGAACCTAAGGATAAAGGAGTTGGCGAAAATAAATGTTGTGCCCAGTCAACAGCATCTGCAGGGAAAATAATATTAGGCAATATAGTAGAAATAAATAATTCACGCTTCATGACTGGAACTAATACTTGAACCACCATTCCCATCCACGACCAGATTTCATTAGCATCTAATTGCTGTAAAGCCATTTTTTGCCAATATTGTAATTGACTAATATCAAAACGAGCTGGAGCACGCCCTAACGCGTCTAAATCAAATTGCGCGGCTAATTGGTCAAGCGAGAAAAAACTATTATCTGCAAAGTAGTGACCTAAACGCGCCAAATAATTAATAATTGCACCAGGCAAATAACCATTGGAACGCAAATCTGCCACACTCCAACTACCATGCCGTTTGGATAACGGGGTATTATCATCCCCAACAATCAGAGGCAAATGTGCATATTCTGGATGTGAAAGTGAGAGCGCTTTTAAAATGAGTAATTGCCGGGGGGTATTGGCTACATGATCTTCTCCACGCATAACATGACTTACGCCCATCAAAGAATCATCAATTGCGTTGGTAAATAAAAATGGAAATGACCCATCTGTGCGACGGATAATAAAGTCGCCAATATCATTAGTAGCAAACCGTTGCTCACCACGCACTAAATCAGTAAAGAAGGCGGTTTGATCATTATGCACCCGAAAACGCCAAGTCGGTTTTTTGCCCTGCTCATAGCGTTGCTTCACTTCAGTTTCGCTCAAATGCGCGCAAGTGCCCGGATAACGCGGTGGCAGGCTCGCAGATAATTGTGATTTACGCGCCAATGCTAATTCTGTCTCACTGCAAAAACAGGGATAAACCATCCCCTCACCTTGTAATTGTGAAAAATAGCTTTCATAGATAGTATGTCGTTGGGCTTGATGGTAAGGACCGTGACCTAAATCGCGCTGTGGACCTTCATCCCAGTCTAGTCCTAACCATAATAAGTCATTTTGCAATTCAGCCTCATACTCTGGCTTAGAACGTTCTTGATCAGTATCTTCAACCCGCAATAAAAAAATACCTTGGTTTTTTTGTGCAAATAAAGCAGAAAAGAGTGCAGTACGTGCATTACCTAAGTGAAGTAAGCCTGTGGGACTAGGGGCAAACCGAGTTTTAATCATGTTGAAAACACCTTTTAGCTAAACGATGATCTTAACGAATACTGATATAATTGACAACTACTAGTATTCTTGTCTTATAATTGCACAATGAATCAAACTTTTTTTATTTCAGACTTACATTTACAAAAAAGCTCAAAAGCGGCCACCCGGACCTTTTTGGATTGGTTAGCCACTATAGCCCCGGGAAGCGATGCGGTTTATATCCTAGGGGATTTATTTGAAGCCTGGATCGGAGATGATGATAACTCGGCCTATAATCAAAAAATTATTGCCGCATTACGCACTCTGAGCGACTGTGGCACAAAATTGTACTTTATCCATGGCAATCGCGATTTCATCCTTGGTGAAAAATTTGCCAGTGCTGCTGGTGTTACCCTCTTACCAGAACATACTGTTATCGACCTCTATGGCACGCCTACTCTAATTATGCATGGAGATACCTTGTGTACCTATGATACGCGTTATCAAGAACTACGTAAGACCAGACCCAAATATATTCGTATGTCCCTAGAAATGCCCTTATGGCAAAAAAAAATATTAGTCCGAATATATCGATTACGCAGCCTGCTGCGGGGAAAAATTCAATCTAATATGATCATGGACGTTGCACCTGAAACTGTTACCGCGTTAATGGAGCAATACCACGTACAACATTTAATTCACGGCCACACTCACCGATCTGCCGTACATCAACTAACCATTAATAACTTACCTGCCACTCGCACGGTACTAGGTGCCTGGGAAAAGCGTGCCAATATGTTACGTTGCACCCCTAACGGTCAAAGCTTGGAATTTTTTGAATTTAAAGAGTGAATCGTTACATTAAAATTTCCATAGCAGACTATAAGTGACCACCAATAATATAAATAAACTAATCGCAACAAAAACTCTATCGCGAATTTTCACAAAATACCAGGTTACCAACATTACCCGTAATAATTGGGTAACCACTAAAATAAACACTCCAAACTGAATAATACCTAATGGGGTTAGGTTAATTGCCCCAGCAAACATAGCATCTAAAGTAGTCGGTTGCGGCTTTTGCAGGTAAAAAGATTGGGTATAAATACTTTCGTGACCAAACGAGATTAAATAATAAATGCCTCCACTGCTAACAATAAATACTGAAACCAGTATCCCTATCAACAAGAGTTTACCAATTTGTAATTGTATAGCTTGGGTATTAGAGTTCTCCATACAATCCCTTATAAATCATTTGCAAAGCCAGTAAAAAAACCACAATGGCAAAAAAATGGCGTAATGCCCTTACCGGTAATTTAGGCAATAGCCGTGCGCCACTGAAGGCTCCAACCAATACCCCTAACATCA
>JBIOEC010000135.1:0-3783 GCA_044445645.1 Gammaproteobacteria bacterium
ATTCTATAGTAAAGGAAAGAGTGAAATCGCACGATTAAGAGCCAGAATGGACTTAGAACTGCTCACTGAATTTGAAGAAAATATCTCATTATCAGAAAAAGAACAAAACTTTATTACATATACTACTTATTCTGGAGAATCGTGCCGTAAGCAAGTAGATGCGCTTGGTTTAACTTTGAAACATCACTTCGACTGGATAGAAGAAATGCACATCAAAGATAAAAAAATATTAAGTCGATTGCGTGCCCCCGATGAGCCATTAGAAACAGATAGATATGTATTATATCCCGGATTGATCGATAGCTGTATTCGGAGCGTAGTGCCTCTAGCTAAAAAGGATGATACCTTGGCTATACCTTTTTCTATAGATTCTTTTACTGTAGATTTAAGAGGAGAGATACCTCGTTGGGTATATGCTGAAGTCCAAAACGTGCAACCAGACACGAGTCCGCAGATAAACTTTTTATTATTTGACCCGCAGGGTCAGCTAGTAGGTAGTATAGAAAATTTTGTAACGCGCGCCGCGACAAAGTTGGCGATAGAACGCGCATTACTCCGTCAGGAAGTAAATAAAGATTTTTATTATACAACGGCTTGGGAAAAATTAAATTTGAGTCAACCAGCAGAAAATGATACTGACATAATTTGTTATGACGCACGGTTTTTAGATACAAAAGATGTTTCCATTGAACCCGCAATCAAGCTATTGAATTTTATTAAAGAATTAATAAATACCAATAACCCGATATCCCGTTTATTCATTTTTACTCGGCAGGCATATAGTCGCCATGGTGAAGCGATAAACTTGAATCAAGGTTTGTTGAATGGATTAATTAAAACAGCGATAATGGAAAATCCGCAGTTAAATATTTGTCAAGTCGATGTCAATGAAGATACGGAAATCTCTACATTAAGGGGCAAATTAAAATATATAGATAAAGAGCAAATCATTTGTTATCGCAACAATCAATGGGACACTCAAAGAATTTTGCCTCATCAATTTATGGGGTATCAAGAAAATGTGAGTTTTAATCCTAATGCGAGTTATTTAATAACGGGTGGTTTGGGCGGTATTGGTTTGGAAATTGCCCAGTATTTAGGTGGATTGGGTATAAGAAGAATTATTTTAGCTGGGCGCAGTAATCCGGATGAAAACGCTGTGCGGATTATTGAGATGCTAAAAATGCGGGATATAGAAGTTGTTGTAAAAAAATGTGATGTAAGCATTAGAAGAGAAGTGAGAGATTTGATAAAAACATCATCCATCAAATATCCTTTAAAGGGGATTTTTCATGCGGCAGGCATAATACATGATGCTCCTCTAGTAAAGCAGGATTTTAATACATTTAGAGATGTTTTTGCTGCCAAAGCTACTAGCGCCTGGTATTTACATGAAGCCTCTAAAGATTTAGATTTGGATTATTTTGTGATGTTTTCTTCCTTAGCCTCGTTAAATGGTTCGCCAGGTCAGAGTAATTATGCTACAGCGAATAGTTTTTTGGATACATTAGCAGTTTATCGGCGACAAAATGGATTAACTGCTCTTAGCATTAATTGGGGGCCTTGGAGAGATGTTGGGATGGCCAAAGATTTGGTGTCCTTGCATGAGCGTCAGGGGTTAAACCCCCTTAGCAGTCAAGAAGCCTTATCCTCAATGAGTTATGCTTTGACTATACCAGAACCTCAATTAGGTATCGTAAATGTTGACTGGAACTTGCTCAGTAAAAATTTTGCTGTGCAACCTTCTTGGTTAGAAGATTTAGTCGATAAACAAGCAGATTCTTATTTTCTTCCTGCGCTCCAATCAGCAACCGTGCAGCAAAGAGAAACTTTATTAAAACAAGCAATTGAACAGGAAATTACCAAAGTATTGGGTCCGGTGCAAGATTTTGATCAAAACAAAGGCTTTTTTGAAATGGGTATGGATTCTTTATTATCACAAGAGTTGATAAATAAATTACAGGTTTTATTACAATGCTCAATACCCAATGTCGCGGTGATTAATTATAATACCGTATCACAGTTGACCCATTATTTACTTACAGAAGTTTTGCAATTTAAGGAGAATACTAATTCTTCTTCTCTGGTCTATACCCCTCTACAGTTATTTAATCCGCAGGGCGAGAAAGAGCCTTTATTCTGCTTGCATGGTATCGATGGCAGAGGAGACATTTTCTTAGATATGGCGCGCAAGCTCAAGATTAATCGACCTATTTATGCTTTTCAAGGTATGGAATCTACTTTAAATATGGGATTAAAGTTGAATTCAATTGCAGAGCGAGCGACATTCTATATTAAATATATTCAACAAGTACAAGCGCATGGTCCTTATTATTTACTAGGTTGGTCTATGGGAGCTGCGCTCGGGTTTGAAATTTCGCGGCAATTGCGCGAAAAAGGCGAAAAAATTGCTAGGCTAATAGTTATCGATGGAATCGTCGCTAAAAAAGCCTGCATACAAACTGATAATTTGCTTACAGCGCTAGGAATATATCTTACTACTCAAGGAGTGGAGTATAACTCTATTATTTTACCCGATAATTACTCGATATCAGAAAAAACTCTGCCCCGTTTTATTAAGGATAAATTAGTTCCGATTCTGCATAAGGATGCGGGTAAGGATGCTGGTGAAATTCAGCAAAGCTTGCAGATCATCAACCATAATTTTGCACAATTATATGCCTATGCTATGCCTAAACTTGATGTCGAGGTGCAAGTTTTTTACCCAGAGACAAAGTTAACGTCTTTGCCTAGCAAATTAGTCGATGGTCGGGCAGAGTTTTGGCATCAACTTTCTGTAGGAAAGGTCGAACAATATGTGGTAGACGGGGATCATTTTAGTATGCTAAAAGAAGAGCATAATGCAAAATTATTAGCTTACTTGCAAAGTCTTTTGATGTAAGTTAGTGCGTTGGCTATTCTCATGTTTTTACCCAACTCACACAAAATATAATATGGCACGAATACATCATAGTGCTAGTGCCCCCTACCAGCTAAATTGCTTTTATAGAACTAAGTTGGGTTGACAAATATATTGATCTAGTGGATAATTCGGCTTTAGTTAGTCAGATTAGGATTACACAACATGTCAAACGAACCCAAACTACGAGTATCTCACTCCCTTAATGTTTTTGCTAAATTATCCAAAAAATTAAGACGTCTAACTGGCGCGAAACAAAAGCAAACAGGGAGGGCCAGCGATAATACTAGAGCTGGTAGTTTAATTCTTCAAGGGGAAAAAGCGTCGGAAATCCTGCATAATTATTTTATGGTAAACAACCCGCTCATCAGGGACCTTACTCAAACATTTATTGTGTTTTCTGAAAATGTATGTGATGAACAGTCTTTTTTTACAAAACTATTTGCAGAAGCCGGATTAGGGCAGTACGATGAAAGATTTACACCAGCCCAAATAGCTGAGAGTTTCATTAAGGCCAGTGCTAAGAAATCTTTTGTATTAATTATTCCAAATCTCGCCACATTATCGCCAAAAATTCTAAATTTTATCCACGCTGTATTAAAAGCTAAAAATACAAATGAAACGACTTCTCTTAATATTACGCTTGTCATGGAACTAGAGAAGAGGGAATCCTACCCTCATGCTGTACAACTTATTGTTCAGGAGCACAGCGACGTTCTTGCGATTACAACAGAGGGAGAACGAAAATTAGTAGATACGAGTCTTATTAAAGATTTTGCTCTACCGAGCGGTATTAAGGAAATACAAATTGTTATTTTATCGATTATCAGTTTATTTGGGAATCAAGAAGTTAGCTTAAAATA
>JBIOEC010000136.1:0-3766 GCA_044445645.1 Gammaproteobacteria bacterium
AAATAGAATATTATTTCTCCCAAATCAATATACAATGTTCTGCAATGAGGTTTTTGAAAGAGTTATTTATTGTATTCCAATCGACAATATCAACTTTGTAGGGTAGAGCCGATTCATCAAAATCATGAGCAAGATCGGCTAATAAAGATAATGGTAATTGTGCATGATTCACATCGACCGCCAAATCCAGATCGGAAAATTTTTTGATCTTCCCTTTGGTACGTGACCCAAATACCCATACTTTGGAATGATTAGGAAGGTGTTGGTTTAAAATTTCTTTGACGATTTCAAGGTATTCGGGCTCAATTAGGATATTGCCTTTCATAATGCCTCAAGACGTTCATGTAATTTATGTAGTAAATATTGTGCATCTTTTAAAAATGAGGGAATAACCGAATATACATATACTGCTTTGTCTTCATCATAAGTATGAGAAGTTAAATTTCGCCCTTGTCGATAGTCTTTCCATACATTCCAAGCACTCAATAGCAATCCCTTCTCGGAGCCGGTACGGATAAGCGTGGGGTACGTCATTTCTTCAACAATATCAGCGCTAGGCTCGGTAAGCTCTAAATATCGCCGCAGCATTTTATGTGATAATTCAAAGGTATATTCAAATCGTTGAATAGCTGCGTCACGAACAAATTTATTTTCTGGATTTTTTTGATATTCTTGCACCGCTTCATCTAAAGATTTTATTGCTTTATCGAAGGAGCTTAAATCTAAAAATGCCGCATTTTCTTTCATTATTCATCATGCTCTACTTGTTTTGCGGCTTGGCTGTCAGGGTAATTTTCTTCTAACAATTCATTGCTGCTTACCGCTAAATCATCTAGCCCAAGTTGTTCATACGCATATGCCATCACTGCCAATGCCTTGGGAACAGCAGGTGCCTCTGGGAAATGTTCCACTACATACTGTGCGCGGTTGGCTGCGGCGAGATAAGCTTTGCGCTTTATATACCATTCAGCTGCAGCTAACTCGTTATTGGCAAGCACATTGCGGATAAATAGCATACGTTGTCGAGCATCTACACTATAAGGGCTATTGGGATATAAGCGGACAAGCTCAGCAAAATAGTTATAGGCATCCCGTGGAGAACTTAAATCACGTAATCCGCGCTCGATAGGTAAGAAGCGATCAACCAAGCTATTGTTTTCCGTAAATTTTACTATGCCGCGCATATAATAAGCATAATCGACATGGGGATTGCGAGGATGCAAGCGAATGAACCGGTCTGCTGCTCCTAGTGATGCAGGCAGCTCATCTTCTCGGTAATAAGCATAGATAATCTCTAACTGCCCTTGTTCGGTGTATTCTCCAAAGGGATATTGAGCATCTAATTGTTGGTAGCCTTCAATTGCTTTAGCATATTTCCCATTTTCCAATGCAGTTGCCGCTTCGGTATAAATTTCCTCATCTGTCATTGCAGCGTAAATTTCTTCTTTGCTTTTGCCACAGCCGGATAAAGCGAGCATTAGGAAGGTGGACATAAATAAATAGACTAAAGTTTTCATGGGGGTATAATTCACTATATAGTAAGTTCCTCTATTTTATCCTAATTGTATACACTATGACTACCATCCATTTGCAAGCTAGTATTACCCCTGATTTTGCCGGTAAACGACTCGATCAAGCCGTAGCAGGATTATTTGCTGATTACTCTCGCTCCCAGCTGCAACGCTGGATAGAGGCAGGATTTGTCTGCGTTAACCAACAAATTGTGACATCCGTGCGCACTAAGGTGCAAGAAGAGCAGGTTATAGATATTAATGCCCCCAAAGTAGAACAGACGATATGGCAGCCCCAAGCCCTAGATTTATCAATAATCTATGCGGATGATAGCCTGATTGTGATTAATAAACCGGCTGGAGTTGTGGTGCATCCCGCTGCCGGGAATCGCGAGGGTACTTTAGTCAATGCTTTATTGCATGCCTATCCAGAATTAGCCGAAATTCCACGTGCGGGTTTGGTGCATCGCTTAGATAAAGATACGTCAGGGTTATTAGTAGTGGCCCGTACTTTATCGGCGCATCATTTACTGGTTAAACAGTTGCAGGAAAGACAGATTCAACGTGAATATTTTTGTATTGTGAAAGGACATGTGATCAGTGGCAGTACTATAGACGCGCCTTTAGGGCGCCATCCTACCCAGCGCAAACGCCGAGCTGTCATGTTTTCTGGCAAACCAGCGGTTACTCACTATCGGGTAGCTAAGCGTTTGGCCCATTTTACCGGTTTAGATGTAAGTTTGGAAACGGGAAGAACTCATCAAATTCGCGTTCATTTGCAGCACGTTCGCCTCCCAATCATCGGAGATCCGGTTTATGGTGGTAGGAGATATATCCCACCTGGAGCGTCCGTAGAATTACAAGACGCCCTTAATCATTGGCACCGCCAAGCGTTGCATGCTAGACGTTTGCAGCTGGAACATCCGGTTACTGGGGAAATCTGTGAGTGGATTGCACCTTTACCTGATGATCTGCAGCATTTTTGGGATATTTTGCAAGCCTGGGATAAATAATCAGAAGTCGTGCGTAATCTATGTAACATCTAAGTAAGTGGTCCAATTTATCTAAATAGGAGTTTGATATGCAAAGCAACTCTTTTCTAATCCCCAATTGGCCCGCGCCTGCACAGGTACGGGCATTTGTGACTACCCGGCAAGGTGGTTTTAGTGGTACTCCTTATATCAGCCTAAATTTAGCTACTCATGTAGGGGATGAGCTATTAAACGTAGAGGCGAATCGCCAATATGTGAAAAATGTATTGCAAATGCCGGAAGATATTTATTGGCTAGAGCAAGTACGCGGCAATACCGTGCTGGCGCTAGATAATTTGGCCATTTCTACCCAACTACCGCAAGCAGATGGTAGCTGGGCTTCACTTCCCAATAAAGTCTGCACTGTGCAATCTGCGGATTGCTTACCCGTATTACTGTGCGATCAACAAGGAACCTGTGTTTCTGCATTGCATGCAGGTAGACAAGGCTTGGCTTTGGGGATAATTGAACAAGGAGTGCATGCTTTGCCAGTTTCTCCCAGTCGATTATTAGCTTGGTTAGGCCCTGGCATTAGTGGTGAGCGGTATGAAGTAGGTGAGGAAATCCGCCAAGAATTTTTAGCGACAGACGTTAACACCCAAATAGCATTTAAACCTTCTACGAGGCCGGATCATTGGTATGTAGATTTATATTTAATCGCACGCCAACAGTTACAATCCCTAGGGATTACGGCAATCTATGGCGGTAATCTTTGCACTTATAGCGATCCAGAACGTTTTTTCTCTTATCGTCGTGATGGTAAAACAGGTCGTATGGCGACTATGATTTGGTTGGGATAAGACGGACGCATATCATTTTAGTGTTTACTCTGATGCGAGGGTTTTGGGCTTAAATGGACACAAGTCTGCGACAATACAAGCATAGCATTTAGGTTTGCGTGCCACGCAAGTATAACGCCCATGTAAAATAAGCCAATGATGGGCATCATGCAAAAATTCTTTGGGGATGGCTTTTAACAAACCCATTTCAACTTCTAATACTGTTTTACCCGGAGCTAGTTGAGTGCGATTGGCTACCCGGAAAATATGAGTGTCGACTGCAATGGTTGATTCCCCAAAGGCAGTATTTAAAATAACATTCGCAGTTTTACGTCCAACTCCCGGTAAGGATTCAAGTCCTTGACGATCGGTAGGGACATGTCCTTGATGTTGTTCTAATAAAATTTCACATGTTTTAATAATGTTTTTGGCTTTAGTATTAAAT
>JBIOEC010000137.1:0-3761 GCA_044445645.1 Gammaproteobacteria bacterium
GTCATTACCATTATATATGATGGGTGAATTACTCCGGCTCATAACAAAAGAAAGATTTTCCTCATAATCCTAGAAAAGGCAGTAGACTTCTCCTGCCTTTTCTGGGAGGGATTTAACAGATTCCTATTTCGCTTGCATCATGGCTAAACTGGTATCCAGCATACGGTTTGAGAAGCCCCATTCGTTGTCATACCAGGATAAAACTTTCACTAAGCGGCCGAGAACTTTAGTTTGGGTTGCATCAAAAATTGAAGATGCCGGATTGTGGTTGAAGTCTATTGATACCAAAGGTTCGGTGTTGTAACCTAATATTTTTTTGAGTGCGCCTGTTGCAGCAGATTTGATAACGCTATTGATTTCTTCAACATTAGTATCGCGCTTTGCAATGAAAGTTAAATCGACGACAGATACATTAATCGTGGGCACACGTACCGCAAAGCCATCTAATTTTCCAGCCAGTTCAGGCAAGACTAATCCAACGGCAGCAGCAGCGCCAGTTTTAGTGGGAATCATCGATTGTGTAGCAGAGCGTGCGCGACGTAAATCACTGTGATAAACATCCGTCAGCACTTGATCATTAGTGTAAGAGTGGATCGTATTCATGAGTCCTTCTTCAATGCCGATGGTATCATTTAAAACTTTAGCGATGGGTGCTAAGCAATTGGTGGTGCAAGAAGCATTGGATACAATAGTGAAATTGCTACGTAAAATATTATCGTTAACGCCAAACACGATAGTGGCATCGATATCGTTACCTGCAGGTGCAGAGATTAATACTTTTTTGGCACCTGCTTGTAAATGTAGCCCGGCTTTATCACGGCTGGTGAATAACCCCGTGCATTCGTAAACCACATCCACATTTAATTCTTTCCAAGGTAATTTGCTAGGATCGCGTTCGCTGTAGACGCGAATTTTATCGCCGTTAATAATGATAGTATTATCTTGCACTTCGACAGTACCAGGGAATTTTCCATGTACGCTATCGTAACGAGTTAAATGCGCTAAGAAATTGGCATCACCTAAATCATTGATCGCCACAATTTGAATTTCATTTTGACGATTGCTTTCATATAATGCCCGTAAAGTATTGCGTCCAATGCGTCCATATCCGTTAATTGCTACTTTGATTGTCATGTTTTCTACTCCAATTTATTTATTTTTTGTGATGGGTTTTTACAACAATCCCTTCACAGTTGCTACTACATTTTCCACCGTAAACCCAAAATGTTTAAATAACACTTCTGCTGGCGCCGATTCGCCAAAGCTATCTAGGCCAATGATGGCACCTTCTTCACCCACAAAACGATACCAATAATCACGAATTCCCGCTTCAATCGCCACACGTTTTTTAACTTCAGGCGGTAATACACTGCGACGATAAGTTTCATCTTGCTTCAGAAAAACATCTACGCTTGGCATGGTCACTACACGAATGTTGCGGCCTTCAGAAACTAATACCTGGGCCGCTTGCATGGCAAGCGCGACTTCTGATCCAGTCGCGATTAAAATAATTTCTGGATTAGTAGAGTTTTCAAATAATATATATCCACCCCGCGCTATATTCGCTATTTGGTCAGAGGTACGTGGTTGTGGGGGTAAATTTTGGCGTGATAATGCTAAGCAGGTAGGACCATCACTATGTTCGATGGCAGCCCGCCAAGCCACTGCAGTTTCTGCTGCATCACACGGACGCCAGACAGAAATATTCGGGGTGAGGCGCAATGTGGCGATATGCTCAATGGGTTGATGGGTAGGCCCATCTTCGCCTAAGCCAATTGAATCATGGGTAAATACGTAAATCACTCGCAATTTTTGAATGGCGGATAAACGTAAGGCATTTCGCGCATAGTCGGCAAATACCAAAAATGTTCCACCAAAAGGAATAAATCCACCATATAATGCCATGCCATTCATCACCGCAGCCATAGCAAATTCACGTACGCCATAGTGTAAATAGTTTCCTGCTGGATTTGCCGCACTGGCGGTAGCGGAGCCTGGCCAATGAGTTAAGTTTGATCCCGTTAAATCCGCTGAACCACCATATAATTCAGGTAGGTACTGTGCATAGGCTTGAATGCAGCGATGAGATGCTTTGCGACTGGCCATAGCACTGGGTTCTGCTTGCATTTTATGGATGATGGCATCCGCATGTTGCTGCCAATCAGCTGGTAATTTGCCACTTAAACGGCGTTGGAGTTCTTGGGCCAATTCAGGGTAGGATTTTACATAGGCATCAAACCGCTGTTGCCAGTTTTGTTCTACTTTAGCCCCTTGTACACGCGCATCCCAGGCTTGATAAATTTCTGCAGGAATTACAAAAGGATCATAGGGCCAATTCAAGGCCTTGCGGGTATTTTGAATCACTTCACTACCTAGCGGTGCGCCATGTACACTTTCGGTGCCTGCTACTTTAGGTGCTCCAAAACCAATAATGGTTTTACAGCAGATTAATGAAGGTTTATCCACTAACGTTCGTGCGGTTTCTATCGCCGCGCGAATTGCAGCCGGATTATGCCCATCTACCCCGTCCACTACATGCCAACCATAAGCACGAAAACGCGCTGGAATATCTTCAGTGAACCAACCCTGCACCTCACCATCGATGGAAATTCCATTATCATCCCAAAATGCGATTAATTTGCCCAGTTTTAAAGTTCCTGCCAAGGAACAAGCTTCATGCGAAATTCCTTCCATCAAGCAGCCATCACCCAAAAAAACATAGGTAAAGTGGTTGATAAGGTCATAATCAGGACGATTGAAGGTAGCCGCCAAGGTACGCTCTGCCAGGGCCATGCCTACACCCATAGCAAGTCCTTGGCCTAAGGGCCCGGTAGTAACTTCCACACCAGGGGTATAGCCATATTCGGGATGGCCTGGAGTTTTCGAGCCAAATTGTCGAAATTGTTTTAAATCTTCCATTGTTAGGCTATAGCCAGTTAAATGCAGTAGGGCATATTGCAGCATTGAGCCATGTCCATTGGACAATATAAAGCGGTCACGGTTTGGCCAGTTAGGGTTTTGTGGATTATGTTGAATGAATTCTTGCCAAAGCACAGTGGCGATGTCAGCCATACCCATGGGCATACCCGGATGTCCTGAATTAGCCTGTTGCACGGCATCCATACTGAGTACACGTATAGCATTGGCGGATTCTCGTAGGCTTTCTACGGTGCGAATTTCCGGCATGAGGAACTCCTTAACTGGCTGGGCTTATTATTATACCTGGAGTAGGGGGGGATCCGAAAGGGCAAGGTTAATTTTTATACAATTTAGGCATATAAATGCCAAAAATTTTAGATAAATGGTAGGATAAGAAATGGATATAAAAAAACTGCGTTTTATTAAGTTATTGAAGAAGTAGAGGTGAAATTATGAAAGACACGATAAAAATAATTGCTGAAATACTAATAGAGTTTGAAAAAAACACAATGGATTTAAAACACCTATTTTCTTTGCTGGAAAGCTTAGCCGGTGGATTAGTAAAAAACTACCCTGACCAAGCAGACTCCAGAGATAAGTTAATAGATACTTTTTGTAAAGATTGTCAGGATCAATTTCATTTGATAGGAAACTCCACCAGAACTCTTGAAGCCGCTATTGCTTTGCAAGATGCATTTTTTAATTTTTCTGAAGAGTTGCAACTTTATGATATGGGAGATTTAGCTTTAATTGTAAATAACTTACAAGTGGCTGCTTATGCAGTGCGTGCAGCTATTGAAGCAAATTTACCATCCGATGAGACCCCCGCACTGGATTACAAC
>JBIOEC010000138.1:0-3734 GCA_044445645.1 Gammaproteobacteria bacterium
ACCTAGGAGTTATGCAATAAGTCTATTGGCAGAGCTAAAATGAACATGAATTCATCTTATAACTTGAACGAAACAACACATTTACTCCGCGAAACCGTGGCAAATTTTTCTGCGCAGGAAATTGCCCCCATAGCAGCAGAAGTTGATTCAACCAATAAATTTCCACGTCATTTGTGGCCTAAGCTTGGTGAGCTGGGATTATTAGGTATCACAGTAGAACCTGAATATGGCGGTGCGGGGATGGGATATTTAGAGCATGTCATTGCAATGGAAGAAATTAGTCGTGCCAGTGCAGCTGTTGGCTTAAGTTATAGTGCACATTCCAATCTGTGTGTTAATCAAATACGCCTACATGGCAATAGCGAGCAAAAGCAAAAATACTTACCCAAATTAGTGAGCGGAGAATGGGTGGGTGCGCTGGTGATGAGTGAGTCAAACTCAGGATCAGATGTGGTCAGTATGCGTTTACAAGCCGATCAACAAGGCGATGAATTTGTTTTAAATGGTACAAAAATGTGGTGTACCAATGGTCCTGATGCTGATGTGATTGTGGTATATGCTAAAACAGATAAAGAGGCAGGTTCCCATGGAATTAGCGCTTTTATTATTGAGAAAACTTTTTCTGGTTTTAGCTCAGCACAAAAGTTAGATAAATTGGGCATGCGTGGTTCTAATACCAGTGAGCTTCTATTTGATAATTGTCGTGTTTCTAAATCTCAAATCCTGGGTGAAGTAAATAAAGGTGTTAGAGTACTTATGAGAGGTTTAGATTATGAAAGACTGGTTCTTGCAGGTGGCCCGGTAGGTATTATGCAAGCGTGTTTAGATATAGTATTACCTTATGTGCATGAAAGAACGCAATTTGGACAACCTATTGGTAAGTTTCAATTAATGCAAGCGAAATTAGCTGATATGTATACTGAACTATCAGCTTGCCGTGCGTATTTATATTCAGTAGCGGTTGCATATGATAAAGGTCATGTATCACGAAAAGATGGTGCTGGTGTTATTTTATACTGTGCAGAAAGAGCCACGCAGTGCGCCTTACATGCCATTCAGTGTTTAGGTGGCAACGGCTACATTAACGATTATCCAACAGGAAGATTATTGCGTGATGCCAAATTATACGAAATAGGTGCAGGTACTTCTGAAATTCGTAGAATGTTAATTGGTAGAGAGTTGTTTAAAGAAAGCCAGTAATTTTTTTTAACTCTCCAAGTTTTGGTATTTGCCTAGAAATTAAATAATTTTTTCAAATAAACTAAGAGGAGCATCATATGTCAGAAGATCCAATTGTAATAGTAGGAATGGCGCGTACACCTCTAGGTGCGTTTCAAGGGCAATTTGCCAGTTTATCAGGTGTGCAATTAGGTATTGCAGCTATTCAAGCTGCTGTTAAACGTGCTGCAGCTGGACCCAATGACATACAAGAAGTTTTAATGGGATGTGTATTATCAGCAGGACTTGGCCAAGCGCCTGCACGGCAAGCAGCATTAGGTGCTGGCTTAGCTAAAGAAACAGCGTGCACAACTGTGAATAAAATGTGTGGTTCTGGAATGAAAGCTATTATGTTAGCGCATGATTTATTAGTCGCTAATACCAATGAAATAATGGTTGCCGGTGGATTGGAAAGTATGACCAATGCTCCGTATATATTGCCAAAAGCACGTGCTGGTATGCGATTAGGTCATGGTCAAGTACTGGATCATATGTTTCTAGATGGTCTAGAAGATGCTTACGATAAAGGAAAATTAATGGGTGTGTTCGCTGATGCAACGGCGGAACATTATGGTTTTACTCGCCAAGCACAAGATGAATTTGCCATTCGTTCCTTGCAACGTGCGCAATTAGCGATTCAGCAAGGGAATTTTTCAGAAGAGATTGCACCAGTTTCAGTAACAGTAGGTAAGGAACAAAAGCTGATTGATACAGATGAAACGCCGTTAACAGCTAAAATAGAAAAAATTCCTACCTTACGTCCAGCATTTAAACCAGATGGTACGGTAACTGCGGCAAATTCAAGTTCAATATCTGATGGAGCTGCTGCATTAGTACTGATGCGTTTATCCGTTGCCCAAGCGCGAGGTTTTACACCCTTAGCAAAAATCGTAGGTCATGCACAACATTCACAAGAACCTGCGTGGTTTACTACTGCTCCAGTGGGCGCAATGAAAAATTTATTACATAAAATTAACTGGAAAGTTAAAGATGTTGATTTATTTGAAGTGAATGAAGCATTTGCTGTGGTCACTATGGCTGCCATAGAAGAACTGCAATTGCCAATTGGCAAGGTAAATATTCATGGAGGTGCTTGTGCATTGGGCCATCCTATAGGTGCTTCAGGCGCGCGAATTGTAGTGACATTGCTAGCCGCATTACGTAAATATGGGTTGCAACGCGGAATCGCTTCATTATGCATTGGTGGGGGTGAAGCAACTGCATTGGCGATTGAAGTAATGTGATCTGATGTCCAAACTAATCTCACAATTACAGCCACAAAGCATAGAGTTCCGCGAAAACTCACATGTAATGCATGCGCTTGTGGCTGATCTGAAAAATAAAGTCGCAGAAATTTCTCATGGTGGAGGCGCGCAAGCATGTCAGCAACATGTAGGGCGCGGAAAACTATTAGCACGCACTCGTATAGAACGTTTGTTAGATCCAGGTTCTCCTTTTTTAGAAATATCTCAATTAGCGGCATATCATGTTTATTCAGAACCCATCCCTGCAGCAGGAGTTGTGGCGGGGATTGGGCGTATTCACAATCGTTTATGTATGATCGTCGCCAATGATGCAACGGTAAAAGGTGGCACTTATTATCCACTTACCGTAAAAAAACATTTGCGAGCGCAAGAAATTGCTTGGCAAAATCGTTTACCCTGCGTGTACTTAGTGGATTCAGGTGGAGCTAATTTACCTTATCAAGCAGAGTTATTTGCCGATAAAGAACATTTTGGCCGCATTTTTTATAATCAATCGCGCATGTCTGCGGCAGGAATTCCACAAATTGCGGTAGTGATGGGGTTATGCACGGCGGGCGGTGCTTATGTACCGGCGATGGCTGATCAAGCGATTATTGTAAAAGGACAAGGTGCTATTTTTCTAGGTGGTCCTCCTTTAGTAAAAGCAGCTACAGGCGAAGAAGTGAGTGCCGAGGAATTAGGTGGCGCTGATGTGCACTGCCGTGTCTCAGGTGTTGCAGATTATTATGCAGAAAATGATGAGCATGCATTAGTATTAGCCCGTGAAGTAGTTAATCAATTACCCTATGCGAAAAGTTCTGCATTGGAAAACATTGTAGAGCCACTTTATCCTGCGGAAGATTTATATGGTTTAATTCCCTGCGATGTGCGACAACCCTTTGAAGTGCGCGAAGTTATTGCCAGAATTGTAGATGGTTCAGATTTCACTGAGTTTAAAGCCTTATACGGACCAACTTTAGTCTGTGGTACTGCGCGTTTGTATGGTCATGAAGTTGGGATTATTGCCAACAATGGCGTATTGTTTAGCGAGTCGGCATTAA
Source organism: Gammaproteobacteria bacterium (assembly GCA_044445645.1). Classification (GTDB taxonomy): domain Bacteria; phylum Pseudomonadota; class Gammaproteobacteria; order JBIOEC01; family JBIOEC01; genus JBIOEC01. The sequence goes on from JBIOEC010000138.1 coordinate 3,524, forward strand.
AAGCCACCCATTTTATTCAATTATGTTGTAAACAAAAAATCCCATTAATTTTTTTACAAAATATCACAGGCTTTATGGTGGGTAAAAAATATGAGTCTGAAGGGATTACCAAACATGGTGCTAAAATGGTTACTGCTGTGGCCTGCGCTAACATTCCTAAACTCACAGTAATGATTGGTGGGAGCTTTGGCGCGGGAAATTACGCGATGTG
>JBIOEC010000139.1:0-3687 GCA_044445645.1 Gammaproteobacteria bacterium
ATGTAAACCTGGCTTCCCACAGGCGGGGCATTCCACTAACGGTGCATCGCTGATTTTTTGAAGTTCATCTATATGTTTACCACAAAATTGACATTCGTACTCATAAATCGGCATGACAACCTCTTGTATTCACTCGTAAAAAAAGTATTTTAGCATAATATAGCAGCTTCTAGCGAACATAATTTTGTTCAAAATTTGTGTGGGGCATTGAAATAAGCATCATTTAGAAATATTAAAATCCTCAAATAGTTCCCAAGGAATATCTTCAACGTCTACATTTGAGACCTTCGCCAGAGGCGGGCCTCGATGCAGCCAATGAGTTAATTTGTCGATAGCTTCTGTAGTACCACATGCGACTAATTCCACTCGGCCATCCGGTAAATTACGCACCCAACCGGTAATTCCCCATTTCGTAGCATGGTGCAAGGTCGCATGCCGAAAATTAACTCCCTGGACTCTACCACTCACCCAAGCATGAATAGCTCGCTCATTCATTAATTATATCCTCCAAGCTGGCCTGACTTTGTTCACCTACTAGGGCAGCTATTACCTGACCTTCAGGGTTTATCACAAAGGTAGTTGGCAATACCATAACGGGATCTGAGCCTAATTGGATACGTGGATCCTGCTCGCTAATTAAAACCGGGTAGCTCATGCCATACTTTTTTGCTAGCTGGGCTGTTTCAGCGGCGGAAACAAAATCATAGTTAACCCCTAACACGATGGCATCTTTTTCTTTATGCGCTTGATGAAAAGCCTCCAGCTCTGGCACTTCCGTAATGCAGGGCTTACACCAACTCGCCCAGTAATTTACGATGATCCATTTACCTTTATGATCAGAAAATCGCCATGGATTTCCCTGTGTATCTACCAAAGCTTGACCTCGACTATCATCAACTTTAGTAATGGTTGGAGCATTTTCACAGCTATTTAATAAAAAAATTAGCGGCAAAATGATAATCAGTTTTTTCATCATGTTTTAATCTCATAACACTGAGCTAGTGTAGGTAATGGCGAATTTTGCAATGCATTTTCCCAATGAGTCAAAGTTTCTAGTAAAAGTTTATCGCCACTAAAAGTGGGCACTTCGGAATTTACCTGAATATGCAAGTCAGCAACTGAAGGTAGTGGATACTTTAAATTACGATATAAATCTAAAATATTAACCTCATGCATATCACGCGCTAAAACATATTCCCCTTTTGCAGTTTGCCAGATCCAGTTATGCTGCTGCAAGTGTTCAATTATCTGTTCTGCCTCGTGCATTGAGGATAAGGGTTGTTTTTGTAATAATTGCAATAATGTTAAACCCCTCTCTTGATGCTGTGCTTCCCACAAAAAGGCTAACCAGCGATATGCTATTAAAAAATGCGGGACTTTTTCAATGGATTTTCTATCATAATAGCGCATGCCGTGGGTAATCTCCGCCCCAAATAAAATAAATGACCAGGATAAATAAATCCACAAACTTAGAATAGGTAATGTTGCTAGTGCCCCATATAATAATTGATAATTAGGAAAGTGCGTAATATACCAACGAAAAGCCAAGCGTCCTGCTTCAAATAATATTCCAGCGACTAGCCCACCTACAAAAGCATGCCCCAAGGGTACTTTGCAATTCGGTACCGCAAAATACAACAAAGTAAATGCAACAACCGAGCCAATAAAAGGGAACACGCGAAAGAGATTGCCGCTTACTAATTCAATCTCAAAAAAAACATGAAGCACGCTGAAATAAGATGTAATCGCGATAATAATTAGCACAACTAAAGGGGTTAAAGTTAAAATAGACCAATAGATAACCAAAGCAGCAAACCCTTTGCGCGCAAAGGGAACACGCCAAATCGTATTTAAAGCCTGTTCAATATTGGCAATCAAGATTAGCGATGTAACGATTAAAATCAAACCGCCCAACCCGGTTAGCTCGGCAGCTTTAGAGGTAAATTGCTTTAAATACATTTGTACCACTCCTGCTGAAGTAGGAAGGAAGTGTAATAAAATGTAATTAATCATTTCTTGTGCCTGATCACGAAACGCAGGCAAGGCACCCAAAATACTAAAAATAATAGTCAACAAGGGTACTATCGACAACAAGGTTGTTAAAGTTAACGCCGATGCCATTTGCCAACAACGGTCCTCTCCCAAACGCCGCCAAATAAATTGGGCGTAATGCGTAAAATTAATTTTACTGGTTGATAAATTAAGCATAATATAGTTCTATAGTTGATAACTCTTTGCCGTGGAGGAATTATGGCCGAAATTCTTGTTCTTTATTATAGCCGTTATGGCGCTGTAGCTGAAATGGCGCAATTAATCGCCCGTGGCATTGCCGAAATTCCAGGCATGCAAGCACGCATCCGCACCGTACCCCCTATTTCACCCATAACAGAAGCTACCGCTCCAACAATTCCTGATAATGGCCCACCCTATGTAATACTAGATGATTTAAGAGAATGTGCGGGCTTAGCGTTGGGCAGCCCCACACGTTTTGGTAATATGGCCGCACCCATGAAATATTTCTGGGATACTACCGCTGAACTCTGGCTACAAGGCTCGCTCATTGACAAGCCTGCAGCAGTATTCACCTCTTCCGCCAGTCTACATGGCGGTCAGGAGACCACACTCGTTAGTATGATGTTCCCACTGATTCACCATGGAATGATTGTTATGGGCATTCCCTACAGCGAACCAGAACTACTCTCTACTACAGCCGGGGGAACACCTTATGGCCCTAGCCATATAGCAGGCCCTGATAGCAAACTACCACTTACTCAGGAAGAAAAAAATCTTTGCAAATCTCTAGGTAAAAGGCTGGCCGAAGTCACAAAAAAACTAGCGGGCTAAATGCCTAATAGCTAAATCTCGATGCCAATATTAAAAATATTAATAGCAAAGCTGTAAATAAAATCAGTCAAACCCCTGCATCTGTATATAATTTGCACAAGCTGGGTTGCCGGTGCTAAAAGATTAGTTTTAAAATCCCTCGCATGACCTTGAAGCTAACATTAACAGCCCTGATTGTTGGGGCAATCTGCATAGTCAATATTTACCCTCGTGAGGTAAAAGCGGAGCAAAATTTTCCTGAGGCTACTTTGACCAGCTCTTTCGCTGATCCTAGTGAATCCTCCATCTGGAATCATCTGCGTGCTGACTTTCGTATTAACCACCAACGCTCCGCGCCGGGTGTCGCTCAGCAACGCCAGTTATATTTAAGGCATGCTTATCATTTAAATCTTTTGTTAAAGCGCAGCGCGCCCTACCTTTATTTTATTACTGAGGAATTGGAAAGACGTAAACTGCCCGCAGAACTCGTCATATTACCGCTGATCGAAAGCGCTTATGATCCTTATGCGGTTTCTAGAAGTAATGCGGCAGGCTTATGGCAAATTGTTCCAGGTACAGGAAGAAGTTATGGGTTGGCACAAAATCATTGGTATGATGGACGACATGATGTTTACGCATCAACTCATGCTGCTTTAGATTACCTTACAAAATTGAATAAATTATTTAAAGGTAATTGGACTTTAACTATTGCAGCCTATAATACTGGCGAAGGAAACATACAACGTGCAATAGCAAGAAATCGGGCGCAAGGTAAATCAACTGATTTTTGGTCATTGCGCGTAGCTTCAGAAACGCGCATTTATGTACAACGGTTTCTTGCCATTTCTGATATTATTGCAAATA
>JBIOEC010000140.1:0-3682 GCA_044445645.1 Gammaproteobacteria bacterium
ACCCTAAATACAGCCACTTTGAGCACTGCGACTTTAACTATTGGGATTATTATTATTGTTGCTGCTTATTTAATTGGCTCGCTCTCCAGTGCTGTCATCTATTGCAAGATATTTAAACTTCCTGATCCCCGCACTCAGGGTTCTGGAAATCCTGGCGCCACCAACGTCATGCGCATCGCAGGAAAAGGTGCTGCTGTCGTCGTTTTACTAGGCGATGTTTTAAAAGGCGCAATCCCTGTATTACTCGCTAAATTATTTGAACTAAACCCTTGGTTTATTGGCCTTACGGCATTGGCAGCTTTTTTAGGGCATTTATATCCTATATTCTTCCGCTTTGAAGGCGGCAAGGGCGTAGCAACTGCAGTGGGAATATGTTTAGCTCTAAGCTGGCCTTTTGGGCTTGCCGTCTCGGCTATCTGGTTATTTACTGTTGCTATTACCCGCGTATCTTCACTGGGCGCTTTAGCGGCAAGTGGAGCAGCACCTGTTTTGGCATACATACTCATCGATTGGCAAATTGCGGTAATCATGATTTTAATCGCCTTGTTGATTGCCTGGAAACATCAAGGCAATATACAACGTTTACGCGAAGGTACTGAGCCCAAGATTGGAGAAAAGGCATCTTCCAACTCTTCTTCAGAAAACTCTTGAAAAAATAAATATAACCTTTCAGCAAAAAATTCTGAAACTCGAAGAACATTGATATTTTGTCGAGGTTGAACGAAAATGAGCTTAGCAAAGTCAAGGGGTCAAGTCTCAATATTTGACATTAGTCGCTAATGTCAAATATTGAGACTTGACCCCTTTTATGCTCTCTGGGTAAATTGCTTATGAAAGTTTTAGGTATTGAAACATCATGTGACGAAACTGCTGTAGCTATTTACAATGGCGATACCCATCAAATTATTCATCTTGTACATAGCCAAACCGATATTCATGCCCAATATGGTGGCGTGGTACCTGAATTAGCCAGTCGCGATCATGTACAACGGTTATCTCCCTTATTACAAGAGTTATTAAATTCCACGTCCACTAAAGTCGATGCGATTGCATATACCGCCGGTCCTGGTTTAGTGGGTGCCTTATTTGTGGGGGCGGCATTTGCCAAAAGCTTGGCTTATGCTTGGAAGGTACCTTGTTTAGCTGTACATCATATGGAAGGGCATTTATTGGCACCTTTTTTGGATCACCCGGAGTTACCTTTTCCTTTCCTCGCACTATTAGTTTCCGGCGGTCATACTATGTTGGTGGATGTACAAGCAGTGGGAGACTATCGGGTATTAGGCGAATCCATTGACGATGCGGCTGGAGAAGCCCTAGATAAAACTGCTAAGTTACTCGGTCTGCCATATCCTGGAGGTGCTATTCTGGCGGCTTTAGCAGAACAAGGGCAAGCTGGGCGCTTTCATTTTCCACGTCCTCTAACCGATCGCCCTGGACTGGACTTTAGTTTTAGTGGTTTAAAAACAGCTGTATTGCATACTGTGCAAGCATTAAAAGAAATCGATGAAGCCACCCGCAATGATATTGCCAATGCATTTATTGAAGCCGTTATGGATACTTTAGTCATAAAATGTAAACGCGCATTAGAACAACTACACTATAAACATTTAGTAATCGCCGGTGGAGTTAGCGCCAATAAACAACTACGTAGCCAATTAACGGAATTGATGCAAAAACGTAACGGTCAACTGTGGCTCGCTCGTCCGGAGTTTTGCACCGACAATGCCGCGATGATAGCTTATGCCGGATATCAGCGTTTGCAGCGGGGTCAGCGTGATACTGATCTGGCCATTCGGGTAAAACCTAGATGGCCTTTGCAAGAATTAAATCAGCACTCCCTTTAATCTCTCACCAGACAAATCAAAGCGCCGCAACCACCTTCCTCCCAGAGAAATGAGAGTATATTGTACTAGTTTCCCAACACAATCAATTTAGTAAAAAAATATGGTAAAATACTTTATTTGCTACCGAGGTAATCCCCATGGCGCATATCCTGGCCATAGCGAATCAGAAAGGTGGAGTGGGAAAGACCACAACCAGCATTAACTTAGCCGCGGCATTAATTCAGGCGCAACGGCGCGTCCTATTGGTGGATTTTGACCCTCAGGGCAATGCCACTATGGGCAGCGGCATAGACAAGCAAACGTTGGATACCACCATTAATGAAGTCTTATTAGGCGAAGCTAGTACTGCGCAAGCTTTAATTCTGAAAACACCCGCTGGGTATGCACTTCTGCCAGCTAATAGCGAGCTCACTACTGCTGAAGTGGCTTTGCTCGATAGCCCACACCGAGAGCGTACACTAGACCAACACTTACAACCTCTGATGGATGATTACGATTTTATCTTAATAGATTGCCCTCCCTCTCTGAATATGCTGACTTTAAATGGCTTAGTGGCGGCCAAACATGTACTCATCCCGATGCAATGTGAATATTTTGCCTTAGAAGGTTTATCTTCCTTATTAAATACGATTAACCAAATCCAACAAAGCGCGAACCCAACTTTAGAAATTCTCGGTATTTTGCGCACGATGTACGATCCACGCAATAAATTAGCTCTGGAAGTATCTGAGCAATTACAGAATCATTTTGGCGAACTTGTATTCACCAATATAATCCCTAGAAATGTACGTTTAGCAGAAGCACCCAGTCATGGGTTGCCCGTAATGCAATACGATAAACTTTCACGCGGCTCGATTGCTTATTTAAATTTAGGCGGTGAAGTTTTGCGCAGGTACAGTACTTATATTTAGCAAGGACAGATGGCATGCAAAAAAAATCATCTACTCTCGGTCGTGGTTTACAAAGCTTATTAGGAAACCGATCCGTACCTCCAGTAGCTTCCACAACGGCGAATCCAGCAACGATTACAGACACACCCTCAACCAGTGAAAGTACTATCAATATTACCAATACCGTCATTCATGAGGTACCCATAGAAATATTGTTTCGTGCTCCCTATCAACCACGACGCATTTTTGATCCAGACCGCTTAGCTGAATTGGCAGATTCGATTCGTGCCCAAGGTATTTTGCAACCTATTGTGGTACGCAAACATCGTGAAAAACCTGGGTATGAAATTATTGCCGGAGAGCGCCGCTGGCGTGCCGCACAACAAGCTGAACTAACGAGAGTTCCAGTAATCGTACGCGAAGTGGATGATAAAACCGCTATGGCGTTAGCTTTAATTGAAAATGTGCAGCGGCAAGATCTAACACCGATCGAAGAAGCGCTGGCCCTGCAGCAATTGTTAACCGAGTATCAACTCACGCAGCATGAATTAGCGGATCTATTAGGCAAATCGCGCACTACCATTACTAATATATTGCGTTTATTAAATTTGGAGCCTGAAGTACAGAATCTAATGAATGATAAACATCTAGAGTTAGGACATGCCAAAGTCCTATTAGGTTTAAATGGACATCAACAAAAGCAAGCCGCACATGAAGTAAAACAACAACAATTATCCGTACGTGCCACAGAACAATTAGTCAAACGCATACTTAAAGGTGTGAAAAGTCCTGTACAGGTGCCACGTGCTGATCCGGATATCGAACGCTTACAACAAAAATTATCTGAACAGTTAAGTGCAGCGGTAATGATTAAGCATGGAGCTAAAGGAAAAGGCGAATTAATTATTAAATATCATACTTTAGATGAATTAAGTGGAATCTTAG
>JBIOEC010000141.1:0-3678 GCA_044445645.1 Gammaproteobacteria bacterium
AACTTATTTTTATAAAGTAACTCAAACTCTTTTTCACTCGGATAAATAGTGGCTGGCTTTATTGCCGCCTTTAATACTACATGCGCATCTTTCAGGCCATCACCGGTTAATATGCATACTACTTTTTTACCAGCAGGAATTTTTCCTGCGCGCACCGCTTGTGCAAGTGCTGCAAAAGTAGCAGCAGATGCGCTTTCTACAAATAAACCTTCTTCGGTGGATAACAAATGCTGTGCTTGTAGCATATCTTGATCACTAACTGCAGCAGCAAAACCGTGTGTTGAGTAAATTGCATCTAATGCTTTAATACCATCAATGGGATTAGGCACTGCAATTGCCGAAGCTAAAGTGTCAGCGCTAGCTAGCGGTTCTATGGTATGAGAATTTTTGACAAAGCTATTTACTACAGCAGCAGCACCTTCAGCTTCGACACCGACCAATTGGGGTAACCGATCAATTAATCCGAGTTGTTGATATTCTGCAAAGCCTTTGGCATATGCAGTGATATTGGTACCGCAACCAATTGGAATAACCACCAGATCGGGAACCTGAAAAAACATTTGATCGATAATTTCAAATGCTGCAGTTTTTTGGCCTTCTACCCTGTAGGCATAATCCCCAGCCAAATAAAAGCCCATTTTAGCTGCAATGTTGTGTGCCAAGGTTGCCGCATCATTATAGGTACCTTTAATTTGTACAATGCGCCCACCATAGGCAATGACTTGCGCCATTTTGGAAACTGAAACACCTTCTGGTACCAAAATAAAACAGGGGATTTTTGCCATTGCAGCATAGCATGCGCAGGAAGCCGCCATATTTCCAGTTGAAGCAAGAATAATGCTTGGGGCGCCTAATTCTTTAGCAATGGAAATATCCACTGAGGAGCCACGATCTTTAAATGAGCCGGTCGGGTTTTTGCCTTCCACTTTAAAGTATAAATCGATATTTAATTGTTCGCCTAATACTTTACTTTTAATCAATGGTGTAGCGGTTTCACGTAATGAAACGAACTCAGCAATTTCTTTAATTGGCATTAACGGCAAATATTTAGCCACTCCAGGAGGAGCAATTTTGAAATAGTCTAAATTGATTTTGGCCTTAATCGCGTCCATATCCATGACAACTTCCCAGGGTGAGTTGTCTCCCGTGAAAACAAAATTGTCAGATTTAACAGGTTGTTTGGTGGCAAAATCTATCAGTTGATACATAAGGAGTTACCAGGTTTAGGGTTTTGTTATTACAAGGCAAATGTTTGATACTTGCTTCGAGAGTTAATCCTGTACTCCCACGTCGCTGGCTATCAAGTTGACGCGGGAGGACAGAAGTTATAACTATTTACTTTCTTCTACTGGACGCAGTTCACGTACTTTGCGTCCTGCTTCCCAGAGTTCTTCGTCATGGATGCTTTTTAGTTCTACACTCAGACGTTCACGATAATCGGGACGGCTATTTGCTTCAATAACAATTTCAGCTTCTTTGCCGCTTTTTACGCTTTCATATAGAGCTTCAAATACGGGTTGAGTAGCTTCTTTAAAACGCGGCATCCAATCTAATGCACCGCGCTGTGCGGTAGTAGAACAATTACCAAACATCCAGTCCATACCATTTTCAGCTACCAATGGAACTAAGCTTTGGGTCAACTCTTCTACAGTTTCATTAAATGCTTCGCTAGGTGAATGGCCATTTTTGCGTAACACTTCGTACTGTGCTTTGATAATACCAGCTAAAGCCCCCATTAACACACCGCGTTCACCGGCGAGATCACTATATACTTCATTTTGAAAAGTGGTTTTAAATAAATAGCCTGAACCAATTGCAATACCAAATGCCAAGGCTTTTTCTTCCGCCTTTCCTGAATAATCTTGATATACTGCGTAACTGGAATTAATTCCTTTACCAGCTAAAAATAATTTGCGTACACTGCGTCCAGAACCCTTGGGCGCGGCTAATATTACATCAATATCTTTTGGTGGAACAATTCCGGTTTTATCATGGTAAGTTACAGCAAAACCATGAGAAAAATATAAAGTTTTACCTGTGGTCAAATATTTTTTAACTACGGGCCAAAGTTGAATTTGTGCTGCATCGGATAATAAATTACAAATAAAAGTAGCTTTTTCACATGCAGCTTCAATATCAAATAGATTTTTACCTGGAACCCAACCATCAGTGATGGCTTTTTCCCAGGATGGTGAATTTTCACGTTGGCCAATAATAACATCAAATCCATTATCTCTTAAGTTAAGTGCTTGCGCAGGACCTTGCACTCCGTAACCGATAATTGCTATGATTTCATTTTTTAAAACTTCTTTAGCTTTTTGTAATGAAAATTCTTCGCGGGTTGTGACTTGTTCATTAACATTGCCAAATTTAATCATGGGCATAATAGATCTCCTATATAGTTTAAGCTGCAATGGATTGTTTTGTGGTTGATAAGGGGATTTTACTATTTACGCGCACTTCAAGTAGCTCAAAGATGCGTTGTAACTGGTTAATCACTCTTTCCATAGTTTTTTCATCGCTATGGACGACAATATTGAATAACGATGTCCCTGCATTACTAGTTTCAAAGACATTCAGTTGTTCAATGTTCAAACGCTGACGGGCAAATATGCCGGCCAAACGTTGCAGAACGCGCATAGTATTTTCTGTTACTACTGAAATTGCATAGATATACTTCATAATATTATCCTCCTAAGATAATCTAATTTCACTGACTCCAGAACCCGATACAATCATCGGGAAAATCTTTTCTTGTTTTTCCACCACTATTTCTAATAAATACGGTGTAGTTGCCGCCAGCATATCATCCAGTGCCTGGTTTAAGTCCGCATGCTTTTCAATGCGAACGGCCGGTATACTATAGCCCTCGGCAATTTTAATAAAATTGGGATTTTTAAGTTCCACAAAAGAATAACGTTTGGCAAAAAACATTTCTTGCCACTGACGCACCATTCCCAAATGTTGGTTGTTGAGAATAATGATTTTTAATGGAACACCTTCCTGATCGATGACACCTAGTTCTTGAATGTTCATTTGAAAGCCACCATCACCGATAATCGCAATTACCTGTTTATCATATGCACCCAATTTTGCACCTATCGCTGCGGGTAATGCAAATCCCATGGTACCAAGACCACCTGACGTGATATGCATACTATTCTTTTTAAATTGGTAATAACGTGCAGTTACCATTTGATGCTGGCCTACGTCGGTTACGATGACAGCTTCTCCGTGCGTTTTTTCTGCCAGCAAATGCACGACTTCAGCCATTTTAATTTCATCGCCATTGGCATGAATTTCACCTTGAATAATTTGCTCAAACTCGGTTTTATGACAGTCTTGAAATTTCTTATGCCAATTTTCTCGATTATGCTCTGGGGTCGGGGATTGGATGTAGGGTAATAGTTGCTCCAGAACCTGTTTTGCGTCACCGACTAGTCCTACTTCTGCTGGAACATTTTTATTAATTTCCGCGGGATCAATATCGATATGGATGATTTTGGCTTGTTTGGCATAACTTGCCAAGTTACCCGTCACTCGGTCATCAAAACGCATACCGATGGCGATAATAACATCCGCTTCATTGGTTAATACATTCGGACCATAATTCCCATGCATTCCTAAAAAACCCACATAAAAATCATGATCAGTGGGGAAGCAAGACAAACCTAATAA
>JBIOEC010000142.1:0-3675 GCA_044445645.1 Gammaproteobacteria bacterium
CGAGATGATAAATTTTTTTAAAATATAGTAAAGAGCATAACATGAATTATCTGATCTGGAGTAGTGGCTTTGCGCTTGGCAATTGGATATTACAGCAGTTACCTATGTTGCCTAGTATTTATCTACTAGGGATAGGCATAGTTCTTGGCTTGATTGTGCTTTTTTTTTCCTGGAAATATCGGTATAAGTCTCTCGCAAGCATTATTTGTGGTTTTATGGTGGGATTTGGGTGGACATGGGGATGGGCTGGTTATTATCTTGATCTACAATTGCCCAAAGAGTTGATTAAAGAAAATGTGCAGCTGGTTGGGCAAATTGCTACTATTCCACAGTTGTATGCTCACCATGTTACTTTTAATTTCCGGGTGCAATCGGTTAGTTATCAGGGCAAGCATTATCCAGCGCCTCGTTATATCCGTTTAAGTTGGTATGCTGATACTTATTCTAAAGCACCTGTACCCATTCCCCACTTACAGGTCGGACAAACCTGGAATTTTACTGTGCGTTTAAAACCGCCGCATAGTTTTGCTAGCCCGGGAGCGGGGGATTATAGTCAGCATTTATTTTCCCAACATATTGGTGCGGTAGGTTATATCTATACACGTATTCCCCCAGAGTTAATTACTGAAAAAACTCTCTGGCCTGATTGGGTAAATATGCAACGTGAGGATTTATGGGAACGATTAAATTCAACGTTGAATGCTCAACCGCAATCTGGAATTATTGCCGCCCTAGCATTAGGTGAGCGTGGCAACATTACTCAAGATGAATGGAAAATTTTGCAAGCTACAGGAACCAGCCATCTGGTAGCCATCTCTGGATTACATGTAGGGTTGGTTGCCGGGCTAGTTTTAACTGCGGTTACCTTTGTCTGGCGTTTCCTACCCAGTTTGACTGAGCGCTTTCCAGCTTCAGTAGCTGGGAGCCTCTTGGGTTTAGTGATTGCTTTGATCTACTCCGCGTTAGCAGGTTTTGCAGTACCTACCCAACGGGCCTTAATTATGCTGGTGCTTGTTATGTATGGCATGCTGCAGCAGCGTGCTTCAGCCCGGATTTACACATTTGCTAGTGCAGTGGTGATTGTCCTACTTTATGATCCGCTGGCTACTTTAAGCATCAGTTTTTGGTTATCTTATATTGCCGTGGCTGCAATTTTTTTTACCATGGCAGGACGACAAATCAAATCCATCCAACCCGCTGCACGCTGGCGCGAATGGGGGCATTTACAATGGGGGATTAGCTGCTTATTGACACCGGTCACGTTATGGTTTTTTCAACAAACTCCATTGGTTTCCCCTTTAGCAAATGCCATTGCTATTCCCTGGGTAAGTTTTATTGTAGTACCGCTAACTTTAGTTGGCAGTTTGATGTTATATTTTTGGGATGGCTTAGGTAATGCATTGCTGCAGTTGGCTTTATTTAGCATGCAGCTATGCTGGTATGTTTTAGAATGGTTTGCTACTTGGCCATACGCCACTTGGCAGTTTAGCCTAACTAACCCCTGGATTTTTGCTTGCATCAGTGTGTCTACGATTATTTTATTGGTACCTAAGGGGGTTCCAGGCCGATATTATGGCGTGATAGGACTGCTGCCGTTATGGCTAATGCAAATGCCGCGGCCTGCTTATGGGGAAGTTTGGATCGATGTACTGGATGTTGGCCAAGGTTTAGCGACCGTAGTGCGCACGGCACAGCATAGCTTGCTTTACGATGCCGGTGAGGCTTTCAGTGAACGCTTAAACGCTGGAAGTGCGGTGATCTTGCCATTTTTGCGCAGCCATGGAGTGCAAACCTTAGATGCTTTAATTATTAGCCATGATAATAAAGATCACAGTGGAGGTGCTGAACCTATATTAGAGCAATTTCCCGTCAAAACACTTTATGCAGGAGATAATTGGCGTACTCCATTGGCGAAAGCCATTCCGTGTAAAGTGGGGCAACAATGGGATTGGGATGGTGTTACTTTTACTATGTTACATCCAGATGTTAAAGATAATTGGCATGGAAATAATGCGTCTTGCGTGCTAAAAATTAGCAGTGGGCAACATAGCGCACTATTTACGGGTGACATTGAAAGTGGTGGGGAGAGGAGTTTGCTGCAAAAGCAGCCTGATTTATTGCCTTCCACTATTATCATCGCTCCACATCACGGCAGTCGCAGCTCGTCTACGGTAAAGTTTCTCCAGCAGGTACAGCCCGAGTATGTGATTTTTCCTGCTGGCTATTTAAATCGTTTTAATTTTCCAAATCCCAAAATTGTGGAACGCTACCAACAGGTGGGGGCGGTTATGCTTGTTACGGCGACTCATGGTACAATACACCTTGCTTTTGATGCGAATGAAGTGGCAATACCTGTAGGCTTTCGTCAGCAATATCGAAGGTATTGGACAGGGCTTCCAAGTGGATAAATTCTGCTAGAAATATTAATTGTTGGCTGCAGCAGGCTAATGATTTCTGGTTTTAATGACTGTTTGGATACACATAAAAGGATAAAACACTATGCTAGAAATATTAATTGCCGGTGGCTGGCTAATGATTCCTATTGTTTTATGTTCTGTATTGGGTCTAGCTATTGTCGCAGAACGTTTTTGGTCGTTGCGGGCTGATAAAATTACGCCTCCAGGACTTTTAACTAATACTATTACTGCTTTGCAGCAACATAAGATTACTCCACAAGTGTTGCGCGATTTAAAAGAAAACTCTCCACTGGGTCAAATTTTTGCAGTAGCTTTGGCACATTATCGCTCAGATGTACATATTATTCGTCATGCAGTGGAAGATGTGGGCAGACATGTCGTGCACCAATTAGAACGTTATTTAAACATGCTGGGAACCATTGCTGCTATTTCTCCTTTGTTGGGATTATTGGGCACAGTATTTGGCATGATAAAGGTATTCTCTACCATCACCTTAGAAGGTGTGGGAAATGGTAATGCCCTGGCTGGGGGAATTGCGGAAGCATTAATTACCACAGCAGCAGGATTAATGGTAGCAATTCCTGCGTATATTTTTTATCGTTATTTTGAACGCAGAGTTGATGACTATGCGGTAGAACTAGAGTTGCAATCTAAGCAGCTCATCGATGTTATGGTACAAACCTCTAAAGAAAATATACATGGATAATACTTTATGCAATTTCGTCGACGTTCAGCACGTACAGGATTAGGAATTGATATAACACCGCTTATCGATGTGGTGTTTTTGCTACTGATTTTTTTTATGGTTACCACCACGTTCAGCTGGCAAACGGAACTCATGATTAATTTGCCAGAAGCAGAAGGCGAGCAAGTTGAAGTTGAGCCTAAAGCTGTGCAAGTGAGTGTGGATAAAGACGGTAATTATTTTATTAACTCAAAGCCATTAGTAAACAATCATCGTATTACATTAATGCAGGCCTTGAAAGAATTATCATCTGATCCGCAAGTTCCTTTAGTTATTACCGGTGATGCAATGGCGCCTCATCAAGCCATCGTGACGGTGTTAGATGTAGCCGGGCAAGTGGGCTTTAGCAAAATTGAAATTACTGCGAAGAAGCCAGAAGAAAAGTAACTTGCGTTGGGGGGTAACTACACATGCCCCCTAACCGTAAACAGTTGTAATATAAAATGCAAAACACAAAAATTCAGCAACTTTTACCTTTTCTGAAACCCTACCGTTGGTCATGCATCGGGGCAC
>JBIOEC010000143.1:0-3601 GCA_044445645.1 Gammaproteobacteria bacterium
GTGTTAGCTTTGGCATCATCTTAACTTTGGTTCTACTTTCCATAATAATTTCGAGTGATTTAGTGCTTCTTGATGATATCAGGGATGGCACAGTAACCCAATTGTTCTTATCAGGGGTTAGTTTACAAAAACTTATTGTTATGAAATTTTTGTTTTTCACGACTGTAAGCTTGATGTTTGCTTACGGCGCACTTTTAATGGGCAGTGGTTTGCTTGGACTAATTGAGCCAAATTATTTCTTGATTTTAACATTTGTAGTGCCAGCAATTATGCAGGTAATTATTATGGCCTCGTTAATTGTGGTTAAAACAAATTCGAAAATGATGGGGGTAATTATTGCTCTACCGTTTTTGGTTTCTCCAATTATTATCGGAATTATTGCCGCAACCAACTCAGCATTTATAGCGCTTTTACTAGCGATGAATTTATTTTTCATACCAATGACGCTATTCTTTGGTAGTTTGCTTTTACGAAAGCAGCTTAACGCTTGATTATCAAAAATGTTTCCATAGTATCCATAATTAGAGCAAACTTTATTTTCATCATGGTTGATGGTTATGCTGAATTAGGTAGTGAGTTAGGAGGAGTCCCATATATCAATGATAAAGAGTGGGATGAAAAAGTTAACCATGCCATCCATGCATCTGTATTAGACTCGTATGACATTTATAATATCGTTGATAAATACGGAGTGGCTGCAATTGATAATTTGCAGAAAGAGGGGGCTGATTTCTTTAAATTAGAGACTTGGTATACAGCTAAGATCCTCAACAAGTATTATTTAGAGGGTTTAAAACCACTCCTGGCAGTTAAAGGGAGTAATTACCGCTACTTGGCTGAAGCCAGGGCAATGCAATGGATTTGTTATGACCGGGAAGATGTAGTTGCGAGTAAAGAATCCTATTTAATAAAAGACCAATTTGATTTGCCCTTTGGTTATTATCTTTTGCAAACTGAGCTGCCTTTATGGGAAAGAAACTTCATCATCTCTCTTGATATTGATAAATTGATGCCAAATAATACCACCGCGCTTTCTGGCGGCATGCTGTCTTACTACGGTAAATTAGATGGGCAAGCTAGTGCTTATGTCATTACTGGTGGAGATAATAACGGCGCCCTAATTACGGAAATAGTTGATACATTATATAAAAAACACGTTAATGTTTTGCATAAAGATTGGCGCAATTTTGCGCCTGAGGATCTTCCCGTCAACGATTTTTTAGAAACCCATGAAGTTAATGCAACTAACATCGATATGGTATGGATTGAAATGCATGGTACCTATAGTAGTGGACATCACCAACTGATTATCGAGGAAGGACATAATGTTTTAACCAATGCGTACATATATAAACTGCATAAATTTTTTGCGGAAAAGCCGTTTAAGGTGGTTTTGACTTCATGCTCTGGTTCGCTGGCTTTAAGGGAAAGCATTATAATGTTACCAGTTGGTTCAGAAATTGTTGCGCTAAGTAGAGCAACGCCGGAGGGCGACTATCATATGAGGTCTAGCTGGAGTGAAAAGTTGCGCACGCAAATAGATGGGCATAGTAGGTTTGATGTAAAAGACCCACATGTAATTAAATCTATTGCAGTCTTAGCATCTTACATAGGTGCAAGGCCAACTTACATAGTTAAGAACGAAGATAATACTAGCCATGAAATTGCTTGTTTATCAGAAGCAGAAATCGATGGTGTGGCGCCTGAAGTATTAATGGGTTTTTATGCAACACTCTGTGGGAGAGAAGACTATAAATGTGAGAATATTATTAAAAATGACAGCAATGCAACCCAAGGTTTATTGCGAGCCTTCGGGTGTTATAGGGCGCTAGTGCTTTAATTTGCTGCTGTGCAGCACATTATTTGCTTTTATAGCTAGGAGTTCGCGTTATAATTGTGAATATGAATAAAGTTATAACATCATGCATGATTGGCAATGCTTTAGAGTGGTATGAATTTACCCTGTACGGTTATTTTGCTTCAATTATTGGACAGCTGTTTTTCCCATCCGCTGATCCGGTAGTTTCTATCATATCGGCTTTTGCGGTTTTCGCTGCAGGCTTTTTAATGCGCCCATTGGGTGCGGTAATATTTGGCCATATTGGCGATAAGATTGGGCGCAAGAAAGCGTTGGTAATATCAATATACCTGATGGCAATTCCAACTGCGCTTATCGGTTTAATGCCAACTTATGCCGAGATTGGTATTTTGGCGCCGATCTTCTTAACCCTAATTAGATTACTTCAAGGTATATCCGTCGGTGGAGAGTTTACCGGGTCGATGGTGTTTATTATCGAGCATACCGAAGGCAAGAACCGCGGCTTTGCAGGAAGTTTTGCCTCACTTTCACTAGCAGTGGGTATAATTTGTGGCTCACTCACTGCATATGTAATCCATATGCTATTTACTGATGCAGAAATTGCCGACTATGCTTGGCGGATCCCCTTCTTTTTAAGTGTGTTCGGAGCTCTCATTGGCGGCATCATGCGCAAAACTTTACATGACCCGCAAGTGTATTTAGATGAGAAAAACGCCAATCACTTATACAAACTACCAGTTAAAGAGCTGTTTCAAAAACACTATAAATCTTTGTTACACGCCATGAGCATTGAGCTTTTAATGGCAGTTGGTTTTTATCTGGTATTCATTTTTAACGTTACTTACATGAAAGATTTTTTAGGTATTAATGAGACGCACGCCTATTACATTAGCTTTATCAGCACAGTAGTGTTTGCTGTTACAATTCCTTTTTCTGGATATGTAAGCGATACGATCGGGCGGACAAAAATTATGTTACCGGCAATGATTGTGTTGTTTGTGGCGACTTATCCAATGTTTACAACTATCACTCATGGTTTGTATTTTGCCGCTCTGACACAAGTTTCGGGAGCATTCTTGTTGGGAATTCTGTTTGGGCCACTGCCCGCGTTATTAGTTGAGATGTTTCCAGTCAAAGTGCGCTTTACCGGGATTTCAATGGCGCACAATCTTAGTATGAGTATCTTTGGTGGAACCATGCCTCTGCTAGCTGCCAATGGGATTCGCTATACTGGTGATTTATATTTGCCCGCTTACTTTGTTGTTGGAGCGGCGTTTGTATCCATGATTGCGCTAAGATTCATGCTCGATAGGTCAAAACTGTCGCTGGAAAAGTTGGGTTGAAATTACCTTGAACTTTAGGGCTAATGCAGCGAACTACTCTTACCCCTTTATTTATTCTGGACGTCAGTGTATATTGAACCGGTATGACCGCGCAAATAATAAATGGCAAGCAAATAGCAGATGAGCTTTGTTCAAAGCTCAAGAAAGACGTGGAAAATTTGGCGATTAATAATCGCTTCATCCCAGGGCTTGCAGTGCTTTTGGTGGGCAGTGATCCCGCGAGCGTAATCTATGTGCAGAATAAAATCACAAAAGCTAAGGAAGTAGGCATTAATATTTTTGAGCATTTGATTCCTGAAACCGTATCACAAAGAATTTTAAAAGCAAAAATTGAAAACCTTAATAATGATCTTAGGGTGCATGGTATTTTGGTGCAAATTCCGCTCCCCAGGCCGCTTGATTTAAATGAAGTGTTAGATACCATTGACCCTAATAAAGA
>JBIOEC010000144.1:0-3577 GCA_044445645.1 Gammaproteobacteria bacterium
GCATAAAGCATTTAATGTGCTAGATTTTCCGACATTTGAACGTCCCCAGAATGCCACTTCTTTCCCGCCTTCGGGAGGCAAGTCTTTCCACGCCGCAGCGCTTTTAATAAAGGTTGTTTGTTGTAACATATTTTTAGTTTACTTAAATGAGTTCACGAATTTGATTTTTTTGTGCCGTAAAGTTTTCATGAGAACCGAAAGAAACCAAAGTTAATGTCTGATTTGCTTCATCAATAAGATAGGTTATTAAAATAAGTTGATGGAAAATATGAAACTTATAGATTCTCACATCTTGTTATATTGTAGCATACTTTGTTGTAATATATAACATTTTAGCTTTTTTCAGGGCAAACGCATCTAGATTATAATTTATATCTAAATAACCAAAGGCGTCATTTCCGCTGAGAAAAGCTTTCTTCAAGGCTGCATCTTACAGCGGGAATGACGCAATTTTTTTGTATTTAGAGGCAAAATAATTTAGATGATCTTGCCCTGCTATTCTTCGAACAGAATAGCACAACGGATTTTGTTGCAACTAAAGTCGCAGGGATCTTATCAGTTTAATTCAATGTGCGTATATCCGATTATTGGAAATTACATTTCATTAATAAATGATTCTGTTTGCGCGTAAGCCTCATCATCGGTAAATTGTTGTGGAGGGTGTTTACAAAAGTAGGCTGAAGGTGGAAGGATCACACCACCTTGTTTACGATCTAAGGCTAATTTGCAGCAGCGGATCATATCGATCGCTACGCCAGCAGAATTGGGAGAATCTTCCACGGAAAGCCGCATTTCCAAATTCATGGGTACGCCGCCAAATAATTCGGCTTGCATGCGAATAAAGGCTACTTTATTATCATTTTGCCAAGGCACATAATCGCTAGGTCCAATGTGAATTTTTTCAGCTGGCAGAGGATCTGCCAGAACAGCTTGTACTGCTGCAGTTTTAGAAATTTTCTTCGAGGCCAAACGCGAACGGTTTAACATATTGAGAAAATCTGTGTTGCCGCCAGTATTGATTTGATAGGTTTCTGTTAATTTAGCACCACGTTTTTTAAATAAATCGGCAAGAGTTCGATGCGTGATGGTCGCACCAATTTGCGCTTTAATATCATCGCCAATAATAGGGAGGTTGCGCTCAGCAAAACGTTTAGCCCAAGCCGGATCACTGGCGATAAATACTGGCATACAATTAATAAAGCCAATACCCGCTTCTAATGCACATTCGGCATAAAAACGTGTGGCTTGTTCGGAGCCTACTGGTAAATAATTCACCAGCATTTCAGCCCCCGATTTTTTTAGATTGGCGACAATTTGTTCTTGGGTAGACTCTGTTGCGGAACTAATTTTGAAAGTTCGATCTTCAGAGTAGTTCTCCATATGCTCTGCTACGCCATCCAAAATTTTTCCCATTTGAACTAAGGTACCCGTTTGTGGAATAGTGGAGCAGAAAATTGTGGTGCAATTAGGTGGTGCAAAAATAGCTTCAGCAACATCTTTTCCCACTTTGCGGGCATCAATATCAAATGCAGTTACAATTTCGATATCTTGCGGACGGAATCCGCCTACTGTTTGATGCATCAATCCAGTGCTTGCAGCATGAGGATTTTGTGCATAATAATAAATACCTTGGATAAGTGAACTGGCACAATTACCCATACCTACAATGGCAATTTTAATTTTCCGATCAGACACAGTTTTCACTCCTTTAAGAAGATCTTATTTCATTACAAACTTCGGGTGATAGTAGCAACGTGGATTGAGTGTGGCAATATTGTTGCGTAGCTCGATACCATTCAAAATAAAACTCACTGTAAACTTCTGGAATACAGAATTTGGGGTAGGTTTGCCCTTGGCTACCTAAGAATTGTCCCTGCGCTGGAGTGCAATAACGCTTGGCTTGGGTTTCCAAACCGCGCAAATAGTCAGCTGTATTAATATTTACGCCATTTTCAATACATTCTTCGGCAACTTCATTGATGTGAATCTCTTTAGCGCCCGGTTGGCCTTGGGTCAGCCCTAGTTCATGCCAGTTGGTGTTTTGGCAGGTAGTCGCATTCCATTTTGGCTCAGGAGGTTCTACAGGCTCTTCAACATAAACGGCTTCGGGTTTGGTGGCGCAACCCGTTAAGGCTAGGCTTAGCGTAATAGCAAGATAGGAAAATTTTCTCAACATATGCGAGGTCCTTAAAGTTCTTATAGATAAAATAAGATGCACTTCATCGTATTTTATGGCATCTTTAGCAAAATTACATTCACTAGAAACTATTGAATTGGGTTATTATATACATAAGGACGTTGTGGAGAAAGTCTTTATAAAAACAAGTTGTCGATCTAAGGAAAATTTATGCCAACAAATCAGCAAAACCTCATTTGTTTAGCCATTATAATAGTAGTTGTTTTAGCAGTGGGATGGATGGGACGGAATCCACCGCTAGAGCCTGCAGGGTTGCTTTCTTTGAACGGGAGTACACCAGCATTAAACGCTACGCCTTATTCCCTAGACGAGGTCAAGGTCTATCAAATGTTGCCGTTAGGGGCCAAAGTAGAGGGGGAAATAACGGTGGAGTTAATTTTTGATCCCAATGAGAACGAGCAAGAGCAAGTACAAAAGCTGTTAGGTTATGCCCGGACGCGAGTAGGTGCCGCGGGAGCCAACGGCAGTGTGGTGGATATGGTCGCGCAGCGCGGCAGCGTTTGGTATTTCGCAGGAAAAGTCATTAAGGTTTAGTGTCATCCATTTGTACACCTAATGCAGCGAGCCTAGCCTTTAGTGGTGGATGGGTAGAAAACAAGCTGCTAAAGTCATGGCTGGCATTAATGCCAGCATAACTTGGGTCATACAAATAAGAGGCCCTACGCATGCCTTCATGTGGGGTTTGTTCATAAGCCAGACGTTGCTGATTAATGTGCGAGGTATGGTCTTGATGAATCTTTAGTAAGGCACTGGCCAGAGGTTCATTCGTACGCATCAATTCCACGCAACCGGAATCAGCCATATATTCACGAGTGCGACTTAAGTACATCATTAATAATAAGGTTACCAGCGGCATCACATAGCGCAGGATCAAAATAACGGTAAAAATTAATTGTTGCTGTTGATTACGTCTTCCCTGAAAGCCCCCGCTGAATAGAAATTTGTAGAAGATCAGATCTAAGACGATAAGAATAAGATTGCTTAATACCGATGCAGTGAGCGTAAGCTTAATGTCTCGATGTCTAATATGGCTTAATTCATGCGCCATCACCGCTTGTAACTCGGCTCGATTGAGTTTTTCCATTAAACCCCGTGTAATAGCTACCATCGCGGATTTTTCGCTATAGCCGCTGGCAAAAGCATTCATATAATCGGCTTCGATAATGTAAACTTTAGGCATAAAATTTAAGCCAGCGGCAACTTTCATTTCTTCAATCACGTTATACAGTTGCCGCTCAGTTAAGTCCGTGGTTTGTGGTGTGACTTCGTGGTATTGCGTTCCCAATAGCATCATCCGATCGTACATGGTGTAGGTAATAAATAATCCTAAAGCAGCCGCGATGCCAGCTGTTACAGTGGCATAAGGGAAAACCTGTAAAC
>JBIOEC010000145.1:0-3507 GCA_044445645.1 Gammaproteobacteria bacterium
CACTGGGGGGCACCAAAAATGGACTTTTATGAAACGATTACTCATTCAGATTACAGGACAAGTGCAAGGTGTTGGCTTTCGTCCCTTTGTATATCGCCTTGCGTGTCAACATAAATTGAAAGGTTATATCAGCAATACCAAGCTTGGTGTGCTTATTGATATTCAAGGTGAAATAAGTTCTATTGCAACGTTTCAAGCAGCATTAATTACTTCCCGGCCTAAGCATGCGAAAATAGATGACTTAACTTCTATAGAACTAGCAGTGCACGACGTTCAGCATTTTACCATAAAACAAAACACAGAAGAGGCAAGTACTGCTCTTGCCTTAGCACCAGATACCAGTATTTGTGAAGAATGCCTGCAAGAATTATTTGACCCGAATAATCGTCGTTATCAATATCCTTTTTTGCATTGTGTAAATTGTGGGCCTAGGTTTAGTTTATTGCAGCATATACCTTTTGAACGTGCTAATACCACCATGAGTGATTTTATTATGTGCGTTGAGTGTCAGAATGAATATAATGACCCTTCAAATAAGCGTTTTTATTCACAAACAAACTGTTGTGCCACATGTGGTCCAAAACTGCAATTGTTAAACAATGAAAATAAATTCCTTGCTGAAAATCATGATGCCATGAAAGAGGTTGTTACTTTCTTACGTCAGGGGAAAATTGTTGCAATAAAAAATACAGGTGGTTATCAATTAGTAGTGGATGCTACTAATGAATACTCTGTAAAACTTCTGCGTCATCTAAAGCACAGGCTTTCCAAACCTTTTGCTATATTAATGCCCAACTTAGAGCAAATAAAACAAGTCGTGAAAATGAATAATATTGCTGAGACATTATTATCTTCTAGTGAAAACCCTATCGTTTTACTTAGAAAAAATGATTTAAAAACAATTATAGCTCCATCCGTTGCGCCGAATAGTCCTTATTATGGCATTATGTTGCCGCATACTGCATTACAACATTTATTAATGAAAGATTTCAATAGACCTTTGATAGCAACCAGCGGTAATATTTCAGGTAAACCTTTGTGCATTACTGAAGTGGAAGCGTTTGCACAACTTCACAATATTGCAGATGCATTTTTAATTCATAACCGCCACATAGAGCATGGGTTAGATGATTCCATAATCCACATTATTGATGACCAACCGATGTTAATGCGCCGGGCACGCGGTTATATTCCTTATATCCAAGCGGCTCCAGTGAGTCTTGAAAATTCTCTTTGTTTATTAGGCGCGGGTGGGCAGTTAAAAAACTCTTTTGCGTTGGTGAAGAATAATAAGGTTTACTTAAGCCAATATATAGGGAACTTAGATAACGTAGGTACTTGCCAAAGATATGAACAAGAAATTAAACGTTGGGAAACATTACTCAATATAAAGTCCGAAGAAGGAATAGGGGATAAACATCCTGATTACTATACCACTGGTTATTTGCAAAAAAGTAAAATAAAAATAAAAAATATTCAACATCACCACGCTCATGTCTGGTCTGGGATGATTGATAATCAATTGCAGTTTCCTGTGTCTGCTTTTGCATGGGATGGCACTGGTTTTGGTGATGATGGTACTGTCTGGGGAGGCGAAGCTTTTTTAGTCAAAGGAGCACATCTGCAACGTTTCGCGAGTATTTATCCGTTCCCATTGCCGGGTGGAGAAAAAGCCATCCGCGAACCCAGAAGAATGGTGTTAGGGATATTGCAGGTATTGTCCAATCAAAATGCACTGTCGACAGGAGAAAGGTGGTTGCAACGAGCATTTCAGCAAGAAGAACTTAGCCTATTGCAAAAAGCCTTAGTGAAGGGTATTAATGCTCCTTTATGTAGTAGCGTAGGTAGACTATTCGATGCTGTTAGTGCGCTATTAAACTGCTGTTTAATTAGCACTTTTGAAGGACAAGCAGCACTTGCCTTAGAAGAACTTGCTGGACATGGAAAAACCGGAGTTGCACATTATTCTTTGAATTTACTAAAGGAAAAGGATCTATGGTTACTCGACTGGCGTCCCTTATTTACCCAACTGCTAGCTGATATAGAGTGGACTGTTCCTGCATCGAGCATTGCGTTAGCTTTTCATGAGGCATTAGCACAAGGCATGGTTGAACTTGCTAAAATAATGAATCAAGAAAAAGTATTATTAACGGGAGGGGTGATGCAAAACAAATTGCTAGTTGAGACAGCAATAACTAAATTGCGCCATGCAGGCTTTACTCCATACTGGCATCATAATATACCTCCTAACGATGGCGGCCTGGCGGTAGGACAGGTCGGTGCAAAATTGTATGAGATTGATATGGAGAAACAGAAATGTGTTTAGCTTTACCGGGTAAGATTATAGCCATTCATCATCAAAGTGATCTATTAATGGCAAAAGTAGACTTCGATGGTGTGCAAAAAACAATTTGCTTAGCTTATACGCCTGAGGCAAAGCTTGGGGATTATGTGATCGTTCATGTTGGATTTTCCATTAGTATCTTAAACGAAGAAAATGCTCACTCTACGTTGAATTTAATAAAGGAAGCGCAAAATGAAATACGTGGCTGAATATCGTGATCCTACCCAGGTAAAAAAACTTGCGTATGAGCTTGATAAAATTACTACGCAGCCTTGGACGATAATGGAAGTGTGTGGAGGACAAACTCACACTATTATGAAATATAGTTTGCATACATTATTACCGGATAAGATCCGATTGATTCATGGGCCTGGTTGCCCTGTGTGTGTAACCCCTATTAGTATGATTGATCATGCTTTGCACATTGCAAGCGAACCCAATACCATACTATGCTCTTTTGGCGATATGTTGCGTGTGCCGGGTACTCATACTGATTTGCTTAACATAAAGGCTCGCGGTGCTGACGTGCGCGTCATACTTTCACCGCTCGATGCTTTGAAAATAGCGCAAGAAAATAGAGAGAAACAAGTGGTTTTCTTCGCTGTTGGTTTTGAAACAACGGCCCCTCCAAATGCAATGACAGTATATGAGGCACATCGTTTGGGGATAAAAAATTTTTCTATTTTGGTATCACACGTATTAGTACCACCTGCATTGCGGTTTCTTTTGCAAGCACCTGATAATGAAGTACAAGGGTTTTTAGCGGCAGGTCATGTATGCACAGTGACGGGTTATAACGACTATCATGACTTGGCGAATGTTTATCAGGTCCCGATAATAGTTACTGGATTTGAACCCGTAGATATATTGCAGGGTTTATATTTATGTGTGCAGCAATTAGAAATCAGAAATCCTGCTGTAATTAATCAATATACACGTTGTGTGCAAGAAAATGGAAATGCGGCGGCTCAAAATATTATAGAGAGAGTATTTAAAGTGGTTGATCGTGAGTGGCGTGGAATAGGGGAGATTCCAGCAAGTGGCCTAGGTCTGCAACCCGAGTATGCAAACTATGATGCTGCCATACGATTTCCTTTGCAAATTAGCAACCAACTTGAAGCTAATGGTTGTATCAGTGGCAAAATTCTGCTGGGTAAAAACTG
>JBIOEC010000146.1:0-3485 GCA_044445645.1 Gammaproteobacteria bacterium
GCGCATGCTGGGCCTAAACCCATATAAGCAGGATCCAAACCTGCCCATGCAACACTCACCACACGTGCAAGCACTGGTAATTTATAGCGTTCAATAGCTTGTTCACTTGCCAGCACAACCATAGCCGCTCCATCTGTCAATTGCGAGCTATTTCCTGCCGTGACATCACCATAGGGAGGATCAAAAAACGGCTTCAATTTGGCTAATCTCTCATGGGTGGTATCAGCACGCACGCCATTATCATCGACATAAGCATGACCCTCCATATCAAAAATTGGAGTGATCTCAGTCAATGTATGATCTTGCTGAGCTTTTAATAAGTGTTGATGACTGGCTAATGCAAACTCATCCATTTGTTGACGAGTAACATTAAATTGCCGTGCCACATTTTCACCAGTTTGTCCCATGGACAATCCTACGACCGGATCAGTCAAACCATTTAATAGACTGATCACTGGAGAGAAATATTTTAAGCGCAAACTGGTTAACGCTTTTAATTTATCCACGAAGCTTTTGGCACGTCCCCAATTAGCTAGCCAGCGTGCAAATGCATCAGGATACATGATAGGTGCATGGCTCATAGATTCCGTACCACCTGCTAAAACTAATTCACTGCGCCCTACTGAAATATTCAGTGCAGCCGAATCAATCGCCTGTAGCCCGGAAGCACAATTGCGTTGCACAGTCCACGCGGGAACTTTATTCCCACATCCTAAACGCAAGCTGATAATACGACCAATATTCGCTTCGTTGATGCTAGGAATTACACACCCTACTATCACTTCATCTAATGCAGAAGCTGGAAAAGGCTGGCGCAACAATAATGCTTGACCGGCAGCCACCGCTAAATCAGTGGCGGTAAAAGGTCCTGGTGAACCAGTGACTTTTAAAAATGGTGTTCTACTACCATCTACGATATAAACCGGACGGGATAGATTTGGAGCTATCGTGATCATGACCCAACCTCCTGTGCTGGAAATGCATCAACTGCAATCATATCGAAATATGCAGCATAATACGCTTGTAGTTGTTCTATTTCATCTTTATTTAATAAATGCTGTTGTAACGCCAAATGCAATTGTTCAACAATTGGCAACTCATCGGAAATCGCTCCTCCACGGATGGCGGCATGAAATTTCTTCAGTAAATGTTGTACTTTTAAGTAACGTTTAAATGCATCTTCTACTCGACCAGTAACGTCATCTGCTGTTTTTGATAAAAACATATGTTGCGTAATGCGATCGCGTAGGACGGAAGTCTCCTGCATTGATGTAGCGATTTCAGCCGCATCAGCATCGGTTGCAGGACGATACGGTAAGGTAAATGGAAAACAAATACGACGGATTAGAAATTGTTTAAATCCTTTTTGTGGAAAGTTATATGCAATTTCTACTAACGCTTGTTGCATAACGTATAATGCTGTATCTAAACACCATTTCACATAAGGAATTTCTTCCTCGGCTTTTTTGTGAATGGAGAAATAACGCAGCACAGCAGAACTCATATATAAGTATCCTAATACATCCGCTAAACGTCCAGAAATTCGCTCTTGGCGTTTTAAATCTCCACCTAATAAGATAAACATTAAATCGGTCATTACTGCTAGTTCATTACTCATACGTTCCAATTGTGAGTAATAAAGAGATTCAATATTTTTACGGTGAAAATGTCGACACCACCAGCTTTTGACTTCACTAACCCGCAGTCTTACAAAATTGCTAACTACATATCCCATATGCTCTACTATTAATTTATCAAATGCCGCTAATCCCTGTTTCGCATCTGGGTTGGCAGCTGCATTTAATTCGCCTAAAACATAAGGATGGCAACGAATGGCTCCTTGACCAAATATCATTAAATTCCTGGTTAAAATATTAGCGCCTTCGACGGTAATTCCGACAGGATTATTTAAATAGGCATTCGCCAAATAATTACGGGGTCCTAAAATAATGCCTCGTCCACCATGAATGTCCATCGCATCATCAATCACGGTACGACTAAATTCGGTAAGGTAATATTTAGTAATTGCAGCAGCAACGGCCGAATGATACCCATGATCTAATGAAGCTAAGGTAAGTAACCGCGTAGCTTCCGATAAATAGGTTAAGCCACCAAGACGGCCCAATGCTTCTTGTACCCCAGGGAAACGTCCAATAGAAAGATTAAACTGCTGGCGCATCGCGGCATATGCACCGGTTAAGCGAAAACATACTTTATCATTAGCAAGTGCAGTAGCAGGTAAAGAAATGCCGCGGCCTGTAGACAAGCATTGCATTAACATACGCCAGCCTTGTCCGATTTGTTCCTTGCCACCAATAATCCAATCCAGTGGAATAAAAACATCACGCCCGCGGATTGGCCCATTCATAAATCCCATGGTTAACGGCATGTGTCTATCACCTACTTCCACCCCAGGATGTTTGGCTGGAACCAAACATAGGGTAATACCTAGATCTTTTACAGTCCCTAATAAGGCATCAGGATCCATTAATTTGAAAGCAATACCAATAATGGTAGCAATAGGCGCTAATGTGATATAGCGTTTTTGCCAGTTCAGACGAATACCCAAAACCTCTTGACCTTCATGCATGCCGCGGCAAACAACACCAACGGCTTCCATCGCTCCAGCATCACTTCCTGCCATAGGTTCAGTCAAGCCGAAACAAGGTATTTCTTCACCGACTGCTAATCGAGCTAAATAACGATCTTTCTGTTCTTGAGTACCATATTTAACGATCAATTCGCCTGGCCCTAATGAGTTAGGAACCATGACAGTGACTCCTGCTGTTCCACAACGAGTTGCTATTTTCATAACAATTTGTGAGTGTGCAGTATTGGAAAATTCTAGGCCACCGTATTCTTTAGGAATTATCAAGCCCCAAAAGCGTTCTTTGCGCATATAATCCCAAACTTCCTGCGGCAAATCTTGTTTACGGAACACTTCCCAATCGTTCAGCATTTTGCATAAAGTTTCTACTTGGTGATTTAAAAAATTCTGTTCTTCGAGGGTAAGCTCTTTAGGCAAAATAGCATGCAATTTGTGCCAGTCTGGTTTACCGCGCATCAAATCGGTCTCCCATCCCAAGTTTCCCGCATCCAAAGCTTCTTGCTCGGTGCGCGAAATTGGCGGCAACAATTTTTTAAAATACTTGAATACATGAGTGGAAATCAGGTCGCGACGTAGTGGACTTACATAGATAAAAACGGCCAATGAAACTAGGATAATACCCAATATCCAAGCTATAGTAGTATTTATTGTTTGCAAATAAATGCTTGCCCATAACCAAACCCCCATCAGGGGAAGCCAAATCCACCGCGACAAACGACAATACCCAGATATTAAAAGTATTGAGATGCCAATTAAAACAGTCCATAAACAAGGCCACATATGACGATTCCTTATATTGTATTGTTTGTCTTCCCCAGCAACCCATTTTGGGATAATATTAAAAATAGTATAGCCAAGATTTACAATTATGTTATAC
>JBIOEC010000147.1:0-3418 GCA_044445645.1 Gammaproteobacteria bacterium
ATACAGTTTGCCTGATCCCATATTCCAAACCTCTGCTCTGGACCTATTTAATGCAGCGGTTAGGGTACAGAGGATGTAGTAATCTTACTTTCATAGCGTGGCAGCGGATGCCGCGCTATGACCAAGCTTTTTAATCCTATCTGGAATGATGACATAGTCTTCGCCTGAATATAAGTTGATGGCAAAAAGCAGCAATATCTGCGATAATACCCCCTTCTTTTTAGATACATATTTAGGAGCTATCGATCATGGCAGTTGAACGTACATTATCCATTATTAAACCTGATGCAGTCGCCAAAAACCTGATTGGCAAAATTAATCAGGCTTTTGAAGATTCAGGACTCACCATTGTTGCCTGTAAAATGATGCAATTAAGCCCAGAGCAAGCGCAAGCCTTTTATGCCGTGCATAAAGCTCGCCCGTTTTATAACGATTTGGTCAATTTTATGATTTCCGGTCCCGTGCTCGTGCAAGTGCTAGAAGGTGAAAATGCCGTAGCTAAGAATCGCGATATTATGGGTGCAACAGATCCCAAAAAAGCGGAACCCCACACTATTCGTGCGCGTTTTGCTGACTCTATTGATGAAAATGCCGTGCATGGTTCAGATGCAGCAGAAACCGCTGCAGAAGAAATAGCATTCTTCTTTAAAGAAAATGAAATTTGCGAAAGAAAAAGATAGTAGAGATAAATACCTTATGTCAAAAATCAATTTACTCGATTTTAGTATGGGACAATTAGCCGAATGGTGCGTTTCATTAGGTGAGCCGCGTTTTCGTGCTACACAACTCCAGCAGTGGATTCATCAAGCAGGTACCAATGATTTTGAAGCAATGACGAGTTTAAGCAAAAAATTTCGTACCTACCTAAATGACAATGCGGAAATTTGTTTACCTACCATTGTGCAGGATCATATATCGAAAGATGGTACGCGCAAATGGTTGCTAAAATTGGCTGATGGTAATTGCATAGAAACCGTATTTATTCCTGAGGCAGAGCGCGGTACTTTATGTATTTCCTCACAAGTAGGATGCTCGTTAAATTGTCGATTCTGTGCAACGGGAGCCCAAGGGTTTAACCGCAATTTATCGATAGGTGAAATTATTAGCCAAGTATGGTTAGCGCGTCATTTATTGAGTGCGAGCAAAAATACTCAAGTGCGGGATTCCACCCAGCGCATAATTACTAATGTGGTATTTATGGGCATGGGTGAACCTATGTTAAATTTTGACAATGTCGTTGCTGTCATGGATTTATTGATGCATGATTTAGCTTATGGTTTATCTAAGTACCGCGTAACTCTCAGCACGTCGGGTGTAGTACCCTATATCTACGATCTAGCTAAAGTGAGCGAAGCCTCCTTAGCCATTTCATTGCACGCTCCTAATGATGAGTTACGTAATGTACTGGTGCCAATTAATAAAAAATATCCTTTAGCTCAGTTGCTGAAAGCTTGTCGAGAATTTTTTCCGGAAAATTCAAAGCGACGTATTTTATTTGAGTATGTGATGTTAAAAGATGTGAATGATACTCCTCAGCATGCAAAACAGTTGGTAAAAATCTTGCAAGGAGTTCCTGCAAAAGTGAATTTGATTCCTTTCAATCCTTTTCCTTTAGCGCAATACCAATGTTCAGAACTAAAGGTAATGGAAAAATTTGCTGAGATAGTAAGTAATGCAGGTATTGTGACTACACTACGTCGTACGCGGGGGCAAGATATTGCTGCCGCATGTGGGCAACTAGTGGGAAATTTTCAAGATCGTACTGTACGTTCAGAAAAATATAAACAACAGTTTGCTGCCTAATTCCTTTTATAAATAGAGCTGATATATAGCTCACAGGAGAATTTTCATGACCTTAACCCCGCAATTAATCCAAGAAGCAACCATTAGTGAGCAAGTCGCTACACTAGACGGTATATCTTGCATTGGGCCTGGCGCCCAATTAAGAACTGCTCGTGAGGCACGACGTTTAAGTGTAGAAGACGTTGCTAATCGCTTACATTTAACCCGTACGATGATACTGGAAATCGAAAGCGATAAATATGATCGACGTTTAGCTTTTACTTTCGTTCGCGGTTATTTGCGTGCTTATGCACGTTTAGTCCGCGTTTCACCTGAGGCAGTAGTGAGCGCATTTGAACAACTAGGATTAAAAGAATTTCGTTCTGAAATTAACTCTAAAGTTCCAGTAACCACCTGGCGTGTGCAAGAAAATCATGTGCGTTGGGCCAGTTATGGCATTATCATAGTTTTATTAGCTGTCGTAGTTGGATTAGCTGCATGGTGGTTTTACCAACCAAGCGAGCAAGATAATGCGCCGCAAGATTTAATCAAACTTTTAAATAATGTATCCAGCCCGGAAAAACGTTTACAAGTACCAACCACGCCGCCAGTGACCCAGGAAAACAATCTCGCACCACAAGCATTGGCTCCAGAAACGAATCATTCTGGAATGATGACTGAAGGAACATTAATTCCAACCCCAGGTAATGCGCCGATCGCGCCTAACACAGTAGCTCCGAGCACTCCAGCTCTAAACTCTGCTCCAAGTTCTATTCAGGGTTCTTCTACATCGCGTGCGCTTTCACCTGGTGCAGTATCAACAATAAATAATAGGGAGTAATCGTGGCGGCTATACAAGCGTTACGGGGAATGAATGATATATTCTCTCCCAATATTGTATTTTGGCAAACTATTGAAAATAGTGTGCGCGAACTTATGCAGGAATATGGATATCATGAAATTCGTTTTCCAATTTTAGAGTCAACGGCATTATTTCAACGTGGTTTGGGCGATACAACGGATATCGTTGAAAAAGAAATGTATACCTTTCTTGATCGAAATGGTGAAAGTCTGACTTTACGCCCAGAAGGGACAGCAGGTTGTGTGCGTACAGTCATTCAACATGGATTATTGCATCAATTGCCCCAACGTTTATGGTATGCCGGCCCTATGTATCGACATGAACGGCCACAGCAAGGGCGTTATCGACAATTTTATCAGGTCGGGGTCGAAGTATTTGGTTTAACCACGCCAACGAGTGATGTGGAAATTATTGCTATGGCTGCACAACTATGGCGTAAACTCGGTATATTTGATAGTGTAAAACTACAGATCAATTCCTTAGGCACGCCAGAAACTCGGCAAAAATATCGAGAAGAGTTGATTGCTTATTTAACTCCGCTGCATGATCAATTAGATGAGGATAGTCAGCGGCGCTTACATCGTAATCCTATGCGGATTTTGGATAGTAAAAACCCTCAAACCCGCGAATTGGTGGCTAATGCCCCGCGGTTGCTGGATAGACTAGATAATGAATCACAGCAGCATTTTTCTGCAGTGACCCACACATTGGACCAATTGCAGATTGATTATGTGATCAATACTTCTTTGGTTCGGGGTTTAGATTATTATACGC
>JBIOEC010000148.1:0-3396 GCA_044445645.1 Gammaproteobacteria bacterium
ATTTCATAGAAGTCCACTTCCGCATTAGCAGAGGCAGTGGATTCAGTGAATCCAACAATTTCATATTGACTTTGTGGAGTTTGTTGCACTGTGAGGAGTAAATTATCAAATACCAATCCTTTAGGAACTAATGTTTGGGTAAGCAAAAAATCTAAAATACTTATTTTGGCCTCAACATCATCTGCACTCATAATCACCGAATGATGAGCTTCATCCCATATTTTGACATTGTTTAAATGGATAACCGGACCAAATCCTTCCCACTTGGCGGCAACATAATCTACAGTGACTGGCCGTTCTATGATTTCACTAAGTTCCATAGCAATCTGCGCATTATAGCGTGCAAGCTGTGGGGTTAATTGATAAACTGCAACTACCAACAGCGCAGCAATTACCAATAAGCTCCCAAGCACAATGCCGCTGATAAGAGCGATTCGTTTATAGTATTTTTGCAATCCAAAAAATTTATTCTTCATTCTTATAATCTTCTGTCCAACTATTACTACGACGTTTCCTGCTTATTTCTACTAAGCCTAAAGGTGAGAATCCATTTACCATGGTGAATATAGGATCTTGTGCGAACGTGTCGCGTAAAATTGCCAATATTTCTTCCTGCTGTGTCGATTCTCGCATGCGGATAAAATCAACCACAATTATCCCACTTATGTTTCGTAATCGAATTTGCTGGGCTATTATTTGTGCGGCTTCTTTATTTGTTTGAAATGCCGCTTGCACAGCTTGTTCAGTATTCACATCAATTACAGTCATCGCTTCAGTGCGCTCAATTACAATGCTACCGCCTGACGGTAGCCCTACGTTGGGTAATAAAGCCGCTTTTATAATTTTATCTATATGATACGTTTTCCATGGCGCTTGTTTATCTTTTACTTTTTGCACGCATGGCAACCAAGCAGCCAAACCTATGGACATATAATTTTTTACCTGCAGATATTGAGCTTCATCGACATAAATCTGCAGCGTTTGCGCAGAAATATGGTCCCTAATAAATGTGCAGGTTAAGCCATACTCTGCTCGTAATAATTGTGGCTTTTTAACGTTCTGCATCAACTCTTGTATTTGTTGCCATTGCCCCTGGAATGCCTGCAGTTCTTGGCACACATTCTCTGCGGGCTGATGTACGGCTAAACTACGTACCATCACTCCATCAAGCAAAGCCACCTGTTTTATTATATCGTATAATCGTAATCTTTCTTGCTCATCATTAATGCGCTTGGCTACGTTAATCCCTGTATTCATGGGTTGATAAATGACTAAGGCTCCTAACAATTGCAGTTGACCGATTACCACGGCACCTTTTTCTCCACGG
The DNA here is from genome assembly GCA_044445645.1 of Gammaproteobacteria bacterium. Classification (GTDB taxonomy): domain Bacteria; phylum Pseudomonadota; class Gammaproteobacteria; order JBIOEC01; family JBIOEC01; genus JBIOEC01. Next base: position 1,328 of record JBIOEC010000148.1, read on the forward strand.
GGTAACTTACTAATCTGCACAGGTAACAACATACCAATGCGCAAATATTGAACAACCTCGGTATAACCATGCCCTAAGGGAAGATAAACATCATCAAAATGCAATAATGCGGTACGTTCACTGCCAATCTCCATAAACGCAACCCGCATTGCTGGCAAAATTCGCACCACTTTACCATAATAAATGTCCCCTACCCTGAGAGCGGATTGATGGGACTCCATATCAATTTCACATAAGCGATGGTTTTCTAGGTAAGCAACTTGAATATATTTTGGGGTAGTGTGAATAAGGATTTCTTGAGACATAGCTTAATGATTTCATTTGATAGCTTGAACGCCTATGGTAGCATATTATATTGCTCATTTATTATATTGTGCATCAACCCCTTGTCATTCCATGACTTTACTGGCAGAATCCTGGCGAAATCTAACATTTTGCCCAGGAACCGCCGCATGAATCTTACTACATATATCGCTCTTGGTAGCAATTTAAATAATCCAGTGGCGCAATTACATGCGGCAATCCGTACCTTATCACAATTACCTAATTCAGCCCTGATAAGAACTTCATCATTTTATCAAAATCCCCCCTTTGGGCCCCCACAACCTGACTTTATTAATGCTGTGGCAGAACTACAAACTTCGCTTTCTGCTGAAGACTTATTAATCACTTTACACAAAATCGAGCAACAACAAGGCAGAATAAGAACGGAAGAACGTAATGGTCCAAGGACCCTAGACTTAGATATTATTTTGTATGGCAATATGATAATTCAGAGTGCCGATCTTACAATTCCACATCCAAGGCTTTATGCACGACCATTTGTGCTTATCCCTTTATATGAGATAACACCTAATTTGGTATTTCCAGATGGGCGAGAGCTAAAAGATTGCATCCAAGAAAAAGATTATCGTGATCTAAAACGGGTATATACCCAAAGCGTTTGATATTTTGATATAGTTATAAATCAGCTGCATTCAACACAAACACCCCCATCCCACCTTGCTCTAATTCTATCCAGGTAAAAGGCAAAAGAGGAAATGCCGAGCTCAATGCATCCGCGCTGTAACCTACTTCGATAATCAATAATCCATGCGGAGTCAGATGCTGTTTGGCTTGCTGTAAAATTACTCGCACACAATCCAACCCATCCTCCCCTGCAGCTAATCCTAAACGTGGTTCGTGTAAAAACTCAGGAGGTAAAGCATCCATTTCTGCGCGATCCACATAAGGAGGATTGCTTATAATAAGATCGTATGTTTGACCACCTAATGCCGAAAAAATATCCGATTGAATTACATTCACCCGTTCTTCTAATCCATATTCCTGCACGTTTTTTTGTGCAACCGCTAAGGCATCGTCTGATATATCCACCGCATCGATTACAGCATCAGGGAAAGCATGAGCACACGCACAAGCAATACATCCACTACCTGTGCCAATATCTAACACTCGATCAACAGGTTGATCTTCTGGCAACCAGGGTGAAAAATGCTGCAGAATAAGCTCACCTAAAGGAGAACGAGGGATAAGCACTCGCTCATCCACATAAAAGCGCATTCCTGCAAACCAAGCTTGATGAGTTAAATAGGCAGAGGGTATGCGTTCTTGCGTACGCTTTTCCACTAATTGAGCCAACATCTGTTTTTCGCTCTGCAACAAATTGGCAGAAAATACTTGAGGAATATCAGAGGGTAAATTCAATGCAGAAAGAATAAGCTGCATTGCCTCATCCCATGCATTGTCTGTCCCATGTCCATAGTACACAGGAACTCGCTCAAACTCGGTTACTGCCCACCGCAAAAAATCCATTATGGTGTGTAATTCAGTGGCAGCATTATCGTATCTTGTATGTGTATTCATCTTCATTTTTTCGGATTTACTGTTTCTTTAGTTTTCGTCGTATTAGACTGTGTCCGTGATGGTTTCGATCCTGCGGTTTGCTCAATACCGATTTGTCTAACCACATAGCTGCCTGGCGCATCCTCTAATGCTGGATAATTTTTATTCCCAACTGTAGGCGGTTTAGCTTTAGCTCCACTATATTTTTTCAACCATTGATACCAATC
>JBIOEC010000149.1:0-3368 GCA_044445645.1 Gammaproteobacteria bacterium
GCTAGCATAAGGCTGGAAATAAATTTAATCATGATTCCTCTTTATAACATTAGGTTGCTTAGCTATTAAGCGGGTCATACCGAATTTGGTCCGCAGTATCCAGGCGAGATCTTACACTTTGCCTGGAACCGCGGATTACTCATCTTAAGAACTATAATACATCTCAAATTCTACTGGATGTGTGGTCATCCGCAAACGATCAACTTCCATCGTTTTCAGCTCAATATAACTATCAATTACGGCATGACTAAATACATCACCCATTAACAAGAATTCGCGGTTGGCATCTAGGGAAGCCAAGGCTTCTTCCAACGAGCCACACACAGTAGGAATTCCCTTAGATATTTCAGGTGGCAAATCATATAAATTCTTATCCATCGCTTCACCTGGATGGATTTTATTACGAATGCCATCTAATCCAGCCATTAACATGGCAGCGAAGGCAAGATAAGGGTTCGCCAATGGATCTGGGAATCTCACTTCGATACGGCGTGATTTAGGGCTGGTTACATGTGGGATCCGAATAGAAGCAGAACGATTACGGGCAGAATACGCCAGCATTACAGGTGCTTCATAACCAGGTACTAAGCGTTTATAGCTATTAGTGGTTGGATTGGTAAAGGCATTTAATGCTTTAGCGTGTTTGATAATCCCGCCAATGTAATACAGCGCTTCTTGCGATAGACCGGCGTACAGATTGCCACTAAAAATATTTTCGCCATTTTTCGCCAGAGACTGATGGCAATGCATACCGCTACCATTGTCGCCCACCAAGGGTTTAGGCATGAAGGTTGCGGTTTTACCATAACTATGTGCAACATTTTGGATGACATATTTTACCATCAGCGTTTCATCCGCTTTACGGGTTAAGGTGTTGAATCGAGTAGCCAGTTCGTTTTGACCTGCAGTGGCGACCTCATGATGATGTGCTTCGGTAATAATCCCCATCATTTCTAGAGTTGAGCACATTGCAGAACGGATATCTTGTGCTGAATCAACTGGAGGTACAGGAAAATAACCGCCTTTTACCCCTGGGCGATGGCCAGTGTTGCCATGTTCATACGTTTTATTGGAGTTCCAAGCTGCTTCTTCAGCATCTATGTGGTAGCTAGCGGTCGACATGCTAACTTCCCAACGAACATCATCAAATAAGAAAAACTCAGGTTCAGGGCCAAAAAAGCAGGTATCGGCAATGCCTGTGGACTGCAAATAGGCTTCAGAACGTTTGGCTAGCGAACGTGGATCTTTTATATATCCGGCCATCGTACTAGGATCGACTACATCGCAACGCAAATTAAGGGTGGTTTCTTCAAAAAACGGGTCGAGTACCGCTGAAGCGGGATCGGGTAACAAAATCATGTCAGAATCATTTATCCCTTGCCAACCTCCAATAGATGAGCCATCAAACATTTTTCCATCAGTAAGCATATTGTCATCTACCGCGTGACTGGGAACGGTTACATGTTGTTCTTTTCCATAGGTATCGCAAAAGCGTAAATCGACAAATTTAACGTCGTTTTCCTTAATTAAATTTAGAACATTCTTAGATGGCATGGGTAATCTCCTCAATGTGGTGGGGATGGTAAAAGGGATGACATATTATACCTAAAACGGGAGTGATTAAGAAGGCTTAAGATCTTTGAATGATGGGTTAAATTGCATATCCAAGTTGACGCCAAGCCTCATAGACGATGATGGCCGCTGCATTGGATAGGTTTAGACTACGGTTATTGGGATGCATAGGAATAATAATAATATGTTCAGGTGGAAAGGTCGCTAGAACTTCTTTGGGCAGACCACGGGTTTCAGGGCCAAAGAGTAAAACGTCCTCATCTTGGTAAGCTACATTAGCATAGCATTGCTGGCCTTTAGTCGAGCAGGCAAATATTCGCTTGCCGGAAATACTCTGTAAAAATGTTGCATAATTATCATGCTGATGTATCGCTTGCCAATCCGCATAATCGAGTCCCGCTCGTTTAAGTTTGGTATCCGTTACTTGAAAACCTAGGGGATGGATTAAATGTAGCTGGCTACCCGTATTGGCGCAGAGGCGAATAATATTACCTGTGTTTGGTGGAATTTCGGGTTGGTATAGGGCGATGTGAAACATAGTTGGTTAGTTAATTCTTACTACTTTTTATTTTAGTCATTCATTTGTGGCATAATGCATAATAATGGAAACTTGTTTATGGAAAATATCATGGATGCCACTTTAGAACAACCTTCATCTTCAAAACCCACTCATTGGCAGCAAGTTAAAAAAACTGCACAGAATGATTTTAAAAAAATCACTCTTTGGACCCTCATCATTATCAGTATAGCTATCGCTGGCTATTATTGGTGGTACACCCATCATTATGTCAGTACGGATGATGCGTATGTTAACGCCAATGTATTACAAATGGCGCCACAAATAACGGGGCAAGTACAATCGCTCAATATTATTAATAATGAGTATGTGCAAAAAGGTACGGTATTATTCACCATCGATCCCGCGCCTTATATCGTGGCGGTGCAAGAAGCGCAAGCTGAATTAGAAATGAATGTGGCTAAAATGCAAATCGCATCGCTTATTGCCAAACGCAATAATGAACTGCTCGCGCGCCAGGCCGTGTCGCAACAAGATACCGATATATCAACCGCTAATTTCAAAAGTGCGTATGCCGCGGTCGATTTATCTAAAGCGCAATTAGCGCGCGCGCAATTAAATTTATCTTACACGACTGTTACTGCTCCTACCAATGGCTGGGTAAGCAATATGAGTTTGCGCGCGGGCGATATCGTGACCCAAGATCTGCCCTTGTTTGCATTCATTAGTGATGATGAATTTTGGATCGATACTAACTTTAAAGAGACAGATTTGCGTTATGTGCAATTAGGTCAAGAAGCAGTAATAGAAAATGATGTGTATCCAGGTAAGCAATTTAAAGGTGTAGAAAGTATTAGCGGAGCAGCTGGCAACGCTTTTTCTTTATTGCCACCGCAAAATGCCACGGGCAATTGGGTGAAGATTACCCAGCGCGTGCCAGTACGGGTGCGTGTGGTGGATCCCGATCCAAAGTTTCCACTGCGAGTAGGTACTTCTTCTTCAGTGACTATTCGTTTTGATAAAAAACCAGTGGAATCCGCTCAAGCAGGAATTGCTAAATGAATGAAAGTTGGGAACGCTTCACAACTTTTGATCGAACGATAATCACTATTGCTGTAATGACCGCAACGCTATTGCAAGTATTAGATATCACGATTGTGAATGTGGCGTTACCCCACATGCAAGGAAGTTTAGGTGCGAATCCAGATGAAATATCTTGGGTGCTAACCAGCTATTTAGTGTCTTCTGCTATTTTTATGCCGTTGACGGGTTATTTTAC
>JBIOEC010000150.1:0-3338 GCA_044445645.1 Gammaproteobacteria bacterium
GCCATGCGCTATGGCCCCAAAATTTTATTTGAAGATGTAAACCTAGAATTATTGCCTGGTAAACGCTACGGTATCACCGGTGCGAATGGTGCGGGAAAATCTACCTTACTCCGTTTGATTACCGGGGAAGAGCAGGCAGCCGAAGGTAATATTAGCTATCCTAGAACGAAAGAGTTGGGATTGCTGGGGCAAGATCATTTCCGTTATGAAAATGATACGGTTTTAGATGTGGTGTTACAGGGCAATCCGCGTTTATGGGCGGCATTGCATGAAAAAGACCAGTTGCTGGCCAAAGATAACCATACTATAGAAGAGGGTATGCGTTTAGGTGATCTGGAAGAAGTGATCATGAACGAAGATGGTTATAGCGCCCATGCTATTGCCCATGAGTTATTGTGTGGTATCGGTATTGAGCAAAACAAACATCATGGACCACTCAGTGCTTTATCAGGAGGCTTTAAATTGCGGGCCTTATTCGCCCAGCTATTATTTTCTAATCCCGATATTCTGTTATTAGATGAGCCTACCAATCACTTAGATATCATATCTATCCATTGGCTAGCGGAGTATCTGCAAAATAATTTTAAGGGTGTATTGTTATTTGTCTCGCATGATCGTGATTTTCTCAATACAGTATCTACCCATATTTTAGATGTTGATTATCACACCATTACTTTATACACCGGCAATTACGAACAATCATTGCTAACCAAAGCTGAAGAAGCTGAGTTGCGGGCTAAAACGCTAGCGGGTCAGGAACGCAAAGTTGCACATCTGCAATCTTTTATTGATCGTTTCGGCGCTAAAGCGACTAAAGCAAAGCAGGCGCAATCACGGCAAAAACAAATTGATAAAATGGAAATGACGGAAATTAAAGAAAGCACGCGAGCTGCTCCAGACTTCGTATTTCCTATTGTAAGACCTAGTGGTAAGACAGTAATCGAAGTTAAAAATATTAGCAAATCCTTTGGCGAGCATCGGGTGTTGCATGACATTACTTTCACTATTAATCGTGGTGAAAAAATTGCCTTAATCGGCCCAAATGGCATGGGTAAATCCACTTTGCTCAAAATTATTCTCGATAAGTTGCCTGCCGACACCGGTGAATATAAATGGGGGATTGAAACTTATCCTGCCTATTTTGCGCAAGACCATCATGAAATGCTATACGAGAGTCAAACAGCATTAGATTGGCTTTCTAATCAAGCTTCACATCAAACCAGTCAAAAAATTCGTAATACTTTAGGCCGGGTATTGCTTTCAGGTGATGATGTGAATAAATCAATTCTAACCTTAAGCGGTGGTGAAAGTACCCGTTTATTAATGGCTAATCTGATGTTAGCTAAAGAAAATGTATTGATTCTCGATGAACCTACCAATCACTTAGATCTAGAAAGTATTGAAGCATTAGCCGATGCTTTGTTAGTGTATGAGGGGACTCTCATCACAGTTAGCCATGACAAATATTTTATTTCCAAAGTGGCAAATCGAATTTTTGCGATTACCCCCCATGGATTAAAAGATTATCATGGAACCTATGATGAATACTTGAATTTTTATGGTGAGGATTTCTTTGCTCCCAGTTTCTCTGCCGTGGCAACGTCTTCTATTGTTTCTAAAGAACCCACAGTCCAATCAAAATCCAACAATAAAAGTTCTGCCAAAAACGGTCCATTGGAGAAAAGAATTAGCCAATGCCAAGGAAAAATTGATTCATTAGAACAAGCTTTACATGAAGTCACCATGGCGTTTGCTGAGCCTAGTCTGTATGAAGCTGCCAATAATGCAAAATTAAAATCCCTAGAACTCCAAAAATCCCAGCTGCAAAAAAAATTAGAGGCAGCCATGCAAGAATGGGAGAAGGCAGTGGAAGCGAATAGTTAGTACAGCGGCGGCAAAATTATATCGTAGATTTTATGATTGAAAATCTCTCTTTAGATGCGTTTGCTCTGGTCTAAGACTGAGTTTATGCAGTATTTAAATCCAACAGATGAGGAAGTTGATGTAGGGCGCGGGTTGTGTGTTTGACGGCGCCCTACATTAAAGCTTTGATTTTATTCCACAGCAAGTTTCAGGCGTTCCAGCGCTTTTTGCAAATTCTCCATGCTAGTAGCATAAGAGAGACGCATAAAGCCTGGTGCACCAAAAGCGCTGCCAGGGACTAGTGCAATTTCTGCAGTATTGAGTAACTCTTCTGCAAGCTCAAGATCATTGTTAATTTCTGGCATACGATCAATTAAACCTTGCACTGAGAAAAATGCATAAAATGCGCCATCGGCAGGTAAGCAGCGAATACCGGGAATAGCATTTAAGCCTTTTACCACAAAATCATGCCGTTCTTTAAAGGCTTGTACCATTTTTTTGATAAAGCTCTGATCGCCAGTTAATGCTGCAACAGCCGCTTTCTGAGAAATAGAAGCCGGATTAGAGGTGCTTTGTGATTGAATATTCTTCATTCCTGCGATTAAATCAGCCGGACCGCCTGCATAACCAATCCGCCAGCCGGTCATTGAATAAGCTTTAGAAACCCCATTTAGGACAATAGTGCGATCATATAAGTCTGGGCACACATTAACTATATTCATAAAAGGGGTACTACTCCAACGTATATGTTCATACATATCGTCTGTAGCAATCAGCACCTGAGGATATTTCAGCAATACTTCTGCTAAGGCTTTCAGCTCTTCTGGAGAGTAATCCATGCCGGTGGGATTGGATGGACTATTGATAACGAATAAACGGGTTTTCGGTGTAATAGCGGCTTCCAGCTGCTGAGGGGTAATTTTAAGATGTTGCTCTAAAGTGGTTTCTACAATCACCGGCTTGCCACCTGCTAGGAGAACCATATCTGGGTAAGATACCCAGTAGGGTGCAGGGATGATCACTTCATCACCGTCATTCAATAATGCTTGGGCAAGATTATAAAAGCTTTGCTTGCCGCCTACTGATACTAGAATTTGATTTCGCTCATAAGTGAGATTATTTTCTTGTTTAAATTTATTAATAATGGCTTGTTTTAGTTCAGGAATGCCATCCACTGCTGTATATTTAGTAAAACCTGCGTCAATAGCAGCTTTTGCTGCGGCTTTAACATGATCAGGAGTATCAAAGTCGGGTTCGCCTACGCCTAAATCGATGACATCTTTCCCTTGTGCTTTTAAGGCAGCTGCACGGGCACTGACGGCTAGGGTAGGGGAGGGTTTAATACGTCCAGAACGGTCGGCTAATTTTATACTCACGATGAAATCCTCGCTGATTTAATTTATAACGGTAACTACTCACTTGTAGAAAGGAACCTTGCTATTTCGCCGATCTTGAACGAAAATGGCGTTAGAAAA
>JBIOEC010000151.1:0-3337 GCA_044445645.1 Gammaproteobacteria bacterium
GCATTTGCTGCCAATGGTGGTACCCCTACCGCCCATGCGTATGCCGACGTTGCTTCTTATTTAATGGGTACTACAACAGCAAGTCCTTCATCTACAGCGGTTAGTAAGTATTATAGTGTATATGGACAAACCATTTCTGGTCCGGGAAGTGGCTTTGCTTATGCGCCAGCAAGTGCAAAAAATGGTACCAATTATTTGGCGCCTACATCAATTTCTCAGCAGTCTTCCTATAGTGCAGCAAAGAAACTGTGTAATGGTCAAGGTATTTTTATCATGTCTGATGGTGAGCCAAATATTGCTTCACAGGCATCAAATTTGATGAGTAATGCGTTGAACCCCAATTCATTCTCTTGCGCGGCTTCGTCAGGGATTCTTCAAAATGATAGTACGAATGCAACGTATAGCGCAACGCAAACGGCAGGTCCTGATTCGGCTTGGAATTGTTTGGGCTCTTTTGCCAAAGCATTGTATACGGGAAGTTCAAACCCTGCGGGAGTATCAATTCGTACAGCTTTTGCTGGTTTAGGCGCAGACTTTGGTACGACGGCACAGGCCACTGCGGCCAAGACCACGATTACTTTAGGGGGGAACCCATACACTTATTATAACTGTGCTAATTTGCCTTATTTGGATGGTCGTAATTCGTGTAATTTAGGAGAGCGTGCTGTCATCACTGATACTAACTCAGGGCAGACATTTAATACTGGTGTCGGTGGATTTGGTAATGGCGGTTTCTTTCTGGTTAATACTCCAGCAGATATTGTTTCGGGAATTAATTCGTTTATTAACTCTCTAAACCCTGTTTTGCCTCCAACTAATACAGGGGCTCCGTCGATTCCAGTGGATACGCTAAATCCATATTTACAAGAACCCTATGCGTATTACTCACAATTTCAGCCAAATTTGGCACAACTTCAGGGAATCTGGCAAGGAAATCTCAAAAAATACAAAGTTGCAAATAATACTTACTACGGCAAAACGGGTGGAACCGTGATTAGTACAGCGGATGGTAAAACACTGAACGCTTCGACTTTTGATTACTGGAATAGCTCAAATACAGCGGATGGTGGTAATGCTCTTGCAGGAGGAGCATATAGTCAATTGCCTGTGCAGCCTACTGTGCGTAATTTATACACGAATCGAACATTTACAGCAGCTACCACAGGCTCTACTGCTGCTACGGGTGTTGAAGTAACTTCTAATAACACGAGCTTAACTTTAGTCCCGGCGGCAGTCGGTACAGGGACAGGCAGTGCCGCCGCGTATGCTGCAACCCAAGATCCAGATCGTGGATATTTGTTGAATTTGTTGGGATATACAGTTTCTCCAGTACCTGTTGCGGTGACTCCAGCAACTACTCCTCCGACAACAAAGTCCATTTCGTTAAGTTCACCTACACCCGCACCGCTTAGACAGATGGGTGCAAATATTCATTCCTCTCCAGTTTTACTGACAACAACAGGAACTCTTAGTTCTGATGGTGCGACATACAGTAGCCGTCAAGACTATGTGATGTACGGTACGACACAAGGTCTTTTAGAGGTTGTTGATGCATTGACAGGAGTTGAGAAATTTGCTTTTGTTCCATATGAGATGATTGTTAATCAAGAAAATGGTTTCTTACCAGTTACTCAACAGACCAACGCTAGTCAACTGTATGCTGGTATCGATGCGCCTTGGACCGTTTATGCAAACTATCAACCTACAGGCAGTAATACAGTAACGGCGAGTACTTTGAACGTTTATGGTGGTTTACGCATGGGTGGGCGTAGTTATTATGGACTAAATCTTGGGGATAGCACGAGGAGTTCAAAAGGTGTGTATTCGGGTTTTACAAATATTGATACGCGTGCGCCTAAATTACTGTTTAAGATCGATCCGAGTGCAGGTCGGGATGGTGCTGGAATCCAAGCTGCTGTTAGTCAGATGGGGCAAAGTTGGTCCAAGCCCACTATTACAACGGTTAACTGGGCTGGAAAGCGTAGGCTCGTTATGATCGTTGGTGGTGGCTATGATCCGTGTTTTGAGAATCCAAATTTTCAATTGGGCGTAACAGATGCCGTTAGCCCTTCATGTAGTAATTTAACCATCACGAAGGGCGCAGGGGTATATATATTTGATGCGAGTACGGGTGCATTACTATGGTGGACAGGAAACAGTCAGACCTCTGGGTCGACTTCAGCTTCTATTGGCAATGCGAATATAAAATATAGTATAGTTAGTAATATCAAGGCAGTAGATAGAGATGCAGATGGTTTGGTTGATGCATTATATTTTGGTGATTTAGGTGGGCAAGTTTTCCGAATAGATATTGATAATGCGTCTTCTTCGTCAACAGGGACTGCTTTTGTAGTACCTCGTATACAACGGATTGCCAGTTTCAATTCAGGTAGCACGACTAAAGCAAGTCCTCGTTTTTATGAAGCACCATCTTGGGTTTTTGAAAGTGATCCTACAGCTTCCCCCAATTTATTTGCAGCAGTAAGTATTGCTTCAGGTGATAGAAGCTCACCAACAAATGTTTTTACGGCAGGTCAAGGTATTAATGATGGCATTTACACGATATTTGATCGTGATATATTCAATATCAATTTATATAAGGCTTCTCCATCACCAGCATTGTCAACGCCTATCACGGCTCTCAGTCAAATGGCGGACATCTCGACCAGCCCAGCACTGACCACGATTCAAAGTCAATCAGGTTGGTATCATACTTGGTCATCTACATTGACGAACTCTTCTGCAAATAATGGTGGAATGATAGCCAAGATCAAAGGCTTTGGCCCTCTGAATGCATTGTCAAATACGCTTTATGTGTCGACATACGATGCCGCTGGGGCAGGGACAATTACTGCATGTGGGGCCGGTGTCGCAGGTAATAGTTATCAACGTAATTACTGTTTACCTTATGGATTATATGGTGATATTGGTCTTGGCTTGGGTCAGTGTGGTGCTACAAATAATGATACTGTCCAGATGACTCCTGTGGCTAGCTCTGGCGTACCCTTGGGTTCGGGAATTGTTTATGTCACTGTTGGGGGGACAGATAATTCGGCAACAGCCACGACTGAAACTTCAGGTAAAGCAGCCAGTACTGCTTTGGGTGTCATAAATGCTAATCCGACAATCAATAGCAAAACATGTGTTGGAGATTGTGGTTCTGGTGATGGACCAGCAAATGCTCCAACAAATTCCAACAATGATCAAAATGGAACTCCGACCCATCCATATAAGAATGGTTTGAAGGTTACTTTGAAACGTTGGTATGAGAAACTTCCTAATAAATCAGCAACGGCAGTTCAATAGTATGAAAACTATAGAGCATAAATATCCGATA
>JBIOEC010000152.1:0-3328 GCA_044445645.1 Gammaproteobacteria bacterium
CTCACAAACGGGTCCTGGCACCTCCAACGGGCAAATGACAAAATTTTGCACATTAGACACAACTGAAAAATATTGAGACTTCACCCCTTTCCTGTTCCCTGACCCCTTTTCCCAGTGCCTAACCTCAGCTTTTAAACTAAATCTTCCAGCCAGCGTGACTGTTTCACGGTTTTATCTAATTCCATTAACGTAACGAGTAATTCACGCATCAAGTGCAAAGGCCAAGCATTTGGACCATCACTCAGGGCCTTGCTGGGGTCCGGGTGAGTTTCCATAAATAAACCAGCAACACCTGCGGCCACAGCAGCACGGGCTAATACGGGAACATACTGACGTTGGCCACCTGAAGTTGCGCCCTGCCCTCCAGGCAATTGTACGGCGTGAGTAGCATCAAACACCACTGGGCAGCCAGTCTCGCGCATGGCGGCTAGAGAGCGCATATCTACGATTAAATTATTATAACCAAAGCTCGCGCCGCGCTCACATACCGTAATGAGTTCATTGCCTACTTCTTTGGCTTTGGCTACTACATGTTGCATATCCCAAGGGGCTAAAAACTGGCCTTTTTTAATATTCACCGGTAAGCCTAGACGGGCAACGTTTTGAATATAGTTGGTTTGACGGCACAAAAAAGCGGGGGTTTGTAATACATCCACCACTGCCGCCACTTCGTGTAAAGGTGTGTCTTCATGCACATCGGTTAAAACGGGGACGCCAATTTGTTTTTTTACTTTGGCTAAAATATTGAGCCCGGTTTCTATCCCCAAGCCACGAAAGCTGCTGGTGGATGAGCGGTTGGCTTTATCGAAAGATGATTTATAGATAAAAGGAATACCTAATTGCTGAGTGAGTTCTTTTAATTGTCCTGCTGTATCTAATGCGAGCTGCTCACTTTCGATAACACAGGGACCTGCAATCAGGAATATGGGTTGATTAAGGCCGATGGTGAAATTACATAATTGCATTCATATACCTCTATAAACAGGCTTCCACGAACCCAGTAAATAATGGATGACCATCGCGAGGGGTGGAAGTAAATTCTGGGTGAAATTGGCAAGCGACAAACCAACGATGGCTAGGCAACTCAATCATTTCCACTAGACCTTTGTCTTGTGCGCGTCCAGAAACGACCATACCTGCGGCTTCTAAACGTGATAATAAAGTAGGATTGACTTCATAGCGATGCCGATGCCGTTCTTGGATCTCAGCTTCTCCATATAAATTACGTGCCAGCGAGCCAGCTTCTAGTACACAGACTTGTGCTCCCAAACGCATCGTTCCGCCCTTGTCGCTATCTTTGCTTTGGGTAAACAAATTACCATGCTCATCGCGCCATTCATTAACTAAAGCAATCACGGGGAACGGAGTAGCGGCGTCAAATTCTGTGCTGTGTGCTTCTGGCATATCGGCACAGTCACGAGCGAATTCAATGACGGCTACTTGCATGCCTAAACAAATGCCTAAGTAGGGAATATTATTTTCACGGGCAAAACGTGCTGTTTTAATCTTGCCTTCAATTCCACGATGACCGAAACCACCCGGAACTACAAGTCCAGCAAAACGCTCTAACATGGCAGTGCCACGTTGTTCGACTTCTTCTGCATCGATATAGTGAATATTCACTTTAGTGCGAGTTTGAATACCTGCATGAATCAAGGCTTCTGTGAGGGATTTATAAGAATCCGTCAGCTCCACATATTTGCCCACCATGGCAATATCCACCATGTGTTGCGGCTCATTTAAGGCATCGACTACACGTTGCCACTCGCTCAAATCCGCAGGCTTCACATTCAACCGTAATTTTTCTACCACTATTTGATCTAAATCTTGCGCGTGTAACTCAAGAGGAATACGATAAATTGAATCTACATCGTAGGAAGTAATCACCGCACGCTCTTCCACATTGGTGAATAAGGCAATCTTGCGGCGCTCGGTTTCTGGTAAAGGCTGCTCTGCTCGACAAATTAAAATATCGGGTTGAATCCCGATAGAACGCAGCTCTTTCACTGAATGTTGAGTGGGTTTGGTTTTAATTTCACCAGCAGTGGCTAAATAAGGCACTAGGGTGAGATGAATATAAACCACCTGATCACGCCCTAATTCAATACCTAGCTGACGAATGGCTTCTAAGAATGGCAGAGATTCAATATCCCCTACGGTACCACCCACTTCGACTACGGCGATATCTACGCCTTTTGTGCCGCTTAGGATGCGCTGTTTGATTTCGTCAGTAATATGGGGAATCACTTGAATGGTACGACCTAAGTAGTCGCCTCTGCGCTCTTTGCGGATAACATCCCAATAGACCTGCCCAGAAGTGAAGTTGTTTTGGCGTTTCATGGTTGTACGGATGAAACGTTCATAATGCCCCAAATCGAGATCGGTTTCAGCACCATCTTCAGTGACAAACACTTCCCCGTGCTGAAGCGGGTTCATGGTGCCAGGATCGACGTTGATATACGGATCCAGCTTCATCATGGTGACAGAAAGCCCACGAGCCTCCAAAATGGCGGCTAGTGATGCTGCAGCAATGCCTTTACCGAGAGACGATACAACGCCCCCGGTTACAAAAATAAATTGGGTCATTTTGGATTTAAAATTTAGTAATACAGACGGGAGTTTATACTACCAGATTTGTCGGCTTAACTCAAATAATACTAAGTTGAGAGCGGAACGACCGCTAGTCACTTCTATGCCAATGCTTTATATCCATCCTTTCTTGCGGAACCAATATAGCAGCCCGCCGGAAACCGAGAGTATCAATCCAACTGCAAAAAAATAGCCATACTTCCAATGCAGTTCGGGAATATTGAAATTCATTCCATAAAAACCGGTAATAAAAGTGAGTGGGATAAAAATAGCTGCAAAAACAGCAAGAACCTTCATGGTTTCATTCAGTTTCGTATTAACCACGGACATATACACCTCAAGAATATTCTTACTCAACTCGCGGTGAATATCGATAGACTCCAAAATGATTAATACATGATCTTGCAGATCACGTAAATAAATAGCGGGTAATTGTGGGAGAATGCTATCATGCTCATGTAGCAGTGTATTCACAATATTTCGCAAGCCCATAATGTTTTTTCGAAGATGTAACATATCGCGCTTGAGTAAATAAAGATTGTCGGATTCAATATCTTCATGTTTTTTAATAATTCTTTCCTCAAGACTTTCCAGAACATCGCCTTTTTGCTCTACAATGATCAAATGTTCATCAATGATCATATCAAGTAGTAGATAAAATAAATGGGCATTATCTAAAAGAAATGTTTTAGTAGTGAAATGCCCCATATGTTTTATTGCATGGTGTACTAATGGCGTA
>JBIOEC010000153.1:0-3317 GCA_044445645.1 Gammaproteobacteria bacterium
ATAATTGGTTTAGCGAACGTCAATTAGTGCAAGAAGAAGCTATCGATCAAGCCATAACGCGTTTGCAAAAAAATGGGTATCTCTATGAGCAAGCCGGTGCTTTATGGTTCCGCTCTACTGACTTTGGTGATGACAAAGATCGCGTGGTACGTAGAGAAAACGGGCAAACCACCTATTTTGCTGCGGATATTGCTTATCATTTTAATAAAATCGAACGCGGCTTTGATCAATTAATCGATGTGTGGGGCGCTGATCATCATGGGTATGTGCCACGCTTAACAGCAGCTATAAAAGCCCTAGGCTATGAATCGCAACATTTTGCCGCACTACTCGTGCAATTTGCGATTTTATATCGACAAGGCGAACGAGTACAAATGTCTACCCGCAGCGGTTCATTTGTCACTTTACGCGAATTGCGTGAAGATGTGGGAAATGATGCAGCGCGATTTTTTTATATCCTGCGCAAATCGGATCAACACTTAGATTTCGATTTAGACTTAGCTAAAGCACAATCCCAAGATAATCCCATGTATTATATCCAATACGCTTACGCACGAGTATGCAATGTGTTTAAGCAATTGACTAGCAAGGGTTGGTCTTTTGATAAAACCCAGGGATTGTCCGCGCTAAATTTATTAACTGAAACCCACGAGCTTGCATTATTAAAGCAATTAGCTCAAT
Organism: Gammaproteobacteria bacterium; assembly: GCA_044445645.1. Taxonomy (GTDB): domain Bacteria; phylum Pseudomonadota; class Gammaproteobacteria; order JBIOEC01; family JBIOEC01; genus JBIOEC01. Next base: position 682 of record JBIOEC010000153.1, read on the forward strand.
ATCCTGAAATGCTTGAACAAGCGGCATTAAGTTATGAGCCCCATAGAGTCGCTCATTATCTACGTGACCTCGCTACAGATTTGCATAGTTACTATACGGCTCATATCTTTTTAGTCGAAGAGTCCACGCTGCGTAATGCGCGATTAGCGTTGGTGCAAGCGACAGGACAAGTATTAGCGAATGGCTTGAAACTGCTAGGGCTTAGTGCGCCTCAGCACATGTAAGGATAGGCATATTTAATGGCTAGAGATTATGCAAAACGCCGCCCTGCTGCTAAAAGTAAAAAGCGCGGTAAAAAAAAATCCTCAGTATCCAAAGTGTTTTGGCTAGTGATTATTCTTTTATTAGGTGTTTTTGTAACATTTTTACTTATCGTTACCCGCAACCCCAATCAAGCTGATTTAGAAAAACTCGCGCCCAAACCGCCCATTGCCAGCGTAAAAAAAGCAGCACCTGAAAATGAAATGCCTACTTTTGAATTTTATGATATTTTGCCTGAAAAACAAATTACGCCAACCAAGCCCATAGAAAAGAAAGCACCGCCGCCCCCCCCAGCTGAACAAAATTACTGGGTACAAGTCGGATCTTTTCAGAACTTCACAGATGCTGATCAATTAAAAGCTGAACTCGCTTTATTAGGATTCCCTGCTCTGATAGAAACCGTCACTATCGATAACCAAACGTGGTATCGCGTTCGTTCTGGCCCATTTCCCACCCAAGAAGACGCCCAAGCCGCGCAGCAACAATTTCAAGAGGCCGATATTACCACTCAAGTAGTAACGGGGTAATGTAGGAGCTGCTAAGTCATTTCCCGTAAAGCTATGCAAAGTATTCATAGTACTTGCAAATCCTGATAGTTGTGTTATATTAACTATAGATAACGCAGTTTACCCATTCTTCAGCTCTGATCTTAATTAATCCCGAACCTGAAATGAACTAACACCAATAAAGCTGAAGTTTGATTTTTCCTGCAACTGTTCCTTTATGAAACTAAACCGGTAAAGCGGTGTGATAATCTTCCTGCCGAATGAATGTCTCCTACTTTTGCTTTGCCATAATTGCCTTGCCAATATTTACCCAAGCTAGTAAAAAACCACTCATTATTGCTATTTTGTGTAAATGTTGGCTTAACTAAAAGTCTAAGAGCTTATGAACCTAACAGAATTAAAAAAGAAACCCGCCGCAGAACTCATGCAAACTGCACAAGAGTTGAATTTAGAAAATATTTCCCGTGCGCGTAAGCAAGATCTGGTTTTTGCCATCTTAAAAAATCATGCGCGTCGTGGTGAAGATATTTCCGGAGATGGCGTATTAGAAATTCTGCAAGATGGATTTGGGTTTTTACGTTCTGCCGATGGCTCTTATCTAGCAGGACCTGACGATATTTATGTTTCCCCCAGTCAAATTCGTCGCTTTGGCTTACGCACAGGCGATATGGTGGCAGGTCTGATTCGTCCGCCTAAAGAAGGTGAACGTTACTTTGCGTTACTCAAAGTTGACACCATTAACTATGAAGATCCTGAAAACTGCCGCAATAAAATTTTATTCGAAAACTTAACTCCTATTTTCCCTGATGAACGCATTAAAATGGAACGTGGTAATGGCAGTACCGAAGATATTACCTCACGCGTTATTGATCTTGCGGCGCCATGGGGTAAAGGCCAACGGGGTTTAATCGTATCTCCACCCAAAGCTGGCAAAACAGTGATGCTGCAAAATATTGCGCAGTCCATTGCCTACAATTACCCTGATATCAAATTAATTGTATTGCTCATTGACGAACGTCCTGAAGAAGTTACCGAAATGGAACGCTCCGTACGTGGCGAAGTCATCGCGAGTACATTTGATGAACCTGCAACACGCCATGTGCAAGTAGCAGAAATGGTTATCGAAAAAGCCAAACGCTTAGTGGAACATAAACATGATGTGGTTATTTTATTAGATTCCATCACCCGTTTAGCCCGTGCTTATAACACAGTAGTCCCCACTTCCGGTAAAGTATTAACCGGTGGTGTTGATGCCAATGCCTTACAACGTCCTAAACGCTTCTTTGGTGCTGCGCGTAATATCGAAGAAGGTGGCAGCTTGTCCATTATTGCTACTGCGTTGATTGATACCGGCTCGAAAATGGATGAAGTTATTTATGAAGAATTCAAAGGCACCGGTAACATGGAATTACATTTAGATCGTCGTATTGCAGAAAAACGGGTTTATCCTGCTATCAATATCACGAAGTCCGGTACCCGTAGAGAAGAATTAATTACCACTCCAGATGAATTACAAAAAATTTGGATTCTGCGCAAAGTGCTGCATCCGATGGATGAATGTGCTGCGATGGAGTTCTTATTGGAGCGTTTGCGTGCCACTAAAAGCAATGACGATTTCTTTGATGCCATGAAGCGCTCATAGTATTTTTGACCATTGCCTATACTGTATAATGTAGAGTGGATTAGCGTGCTGTTTCGAAAAAAACAGAATGTTAATCCACCCTCCGTATGTTAATAACCTTCAATGTCTCTCACACAACCCATCACTGCAACACTCGTCGATTGTGAATTTTTATTTGATGGCGTACGTCGTGTCTGGTTAGCACTTCCTGAAAACTCCACACTCACTTACCAAGCCGGGCAATATAT
>JBIOEC010000154.1:0-3303 GCA_044445645.1 Gammaproteobacteria bacterium
ATGATTGTTTTTCAAGCGCTTCCATGATAAAGGCTGTAACATCCTCCCAGCCTTTTTCATGAGACAGACCAAGTGCCGTTTTTCCCGCTTTATTTTTCACGGATAAATCCAAGCGCTCTTGCGCTAAAAGTATAAGCGCCAGCTCTTTCTTATCATGCTTTATTGCCGTCATCAGGGTAGTATTTCTTTGACGTGGAGAACGCTCCCGATTAATAAATATTCGTCCATCAAGAAGGAGCCTCTTAACCAAATCACTAGCATTTTTTTTGACTGCGTTAGCGATTAAGGGGTATTGAATAGCGTTCCCTGCAGAGAACGCCGACAACGAAGTATTTGGATCCAAATCCAAATTCAGAAGACAATCAATGCCTTCATAAGCACCACCTTTAATAGCAGCCATTAACAAAGCATTCATAAAACGATACGATGAAGAAATAAATTTAGGCTCTAATGCAATAAGCCTCATAGCAAGAGGCAGATCATTGCTTTGAAAGGCATAATCTAATAGTGATCCATCGAACTCTTCTTCATTTATAATTAATTTCCCCCTCTCAGTGATATCAATATCGTACCTTTTAAGTAAAGCGACACCATCGAATCCTCCCGCTTTGAATATTAATTGCGGTAAAGAATTATAGGGCTTAATACAAAAGCCTAAATGCGCATCATTTTCCAATAAGGCCTCCACATGCATCCATTCCTTTGATTCTGGACCAAGTGGATGAAAATGGATGGCTAAGAATTGACAAAGATCGGTGTGGCCTTGGGTTTCAAGTAGGAGTTGTTGTTGCAATTGAGTTGTTTCTTCAGTGGTTAATTCTTTTTTCTTATCAAATAAGCAATGTTGAATCAGCATGGCATTACTTCCCAGGACACGCGTCCCGGCAACACTCATGAATTTTGAGGCACAACCCCCGTTTAAAGTAATCTGCTCTAAAGTCACCCTTCTTGCTTCTAGTAAATCATCGCTGGCAGCTACAGAAATAGGATGTCTACCTACATCAATTAAATAAAAAATACTGGCTTTGTGATCAGGATTGGCGAATCCGTCAATACTTGCTAGAAGTGATATTTTAGCATCGGGTATCTTATTCACATCAACGCTGGTTTCCTCAAAAAGCTCTCGTAATGCAGCCGCTTCAAACGATACATCCATGGCATCCACATCACCACCGGGAAAACAATAGGCATCTGACAAGATGTTTTTCTGCATACCGTCTCGTCTTTTACCCAAAACCACATAAGGTTTATTATCCGCACGTGTACCAATCAACACGGGTATGACTCTAAAAAAAGTCTTATTAGGTTGTTTTTCAGGTATCTTTATTCCACCAGCCGGCTTAAGCCCAGAATATGCCCCCTGCTCTTGTAAATAAGTAATAAGCTCTGCGTCCCCGCCCTTCATTGCAAAATCAAGGGCAGTTTTACCATTTGAGGGGTCAGTGTAAGAGGTTAATCCAATGAGTGGAATATGTCGAAAGTTGAGTGGTGCATTAATTTCAACTCCTAATTTCTCTATTAAAAATCTTACCGAAGTAAGACATTTTGATTGGCATGCCAGCATTAATGGTGTTTCATTATAAGCGATTCCATCAGGAGCTGGCGTTACACCTAATGCGCTCAAAAAGGCAATCGCCTCAACATTGGGGAACTTCATGCTACAGTGGGTACGAAAAGCCTTTAAATAGTACTCATATCCTTTAGCGTTAAAGTTTGCGCCATGGCGTTGTAATACTTGGAGTTTCGCTGTAGTTTCAGCCTTATTGCTACAAACAACCGATATAAGATCATATTCAATACCCGTCTGCATGTACTCACAGCTGGCTTGGGGCATGTAATAAATACCTGAATCAATAGCAGAGGGAATTTTTTGAGACAATAAAAAGTCCAAATCTTTAGCGCACCCGTGCGCCCCTGCGGCGTATAAAATTGCCAGTTTCAACTTCATGCACGAGGGATCGGGATCATTAAAATATTCTAAAATTAATTTTAAACATTCAGTTTTTATTTCCTGGCTGGAGCAATTCATTTCGAGAACTTGTTTTAGAATATTACGATGAGGGTGATTACAGGGAAATCCTCGCTCAAATAATAATCTCACGCCTTCCAAATTTTGACATTGCAGTGCAGTAATAACTGCTTGATGTTGCCAATCAGCAAATGCTGCTCCACTTCTTTTTATGATGTGAAAGTATTCTGGATCAATCGTTAAATCTTTCACAATTTTTGCTTCAGGATAAACATCTCCTGGCATTAAGCTTGTAAATAGCATTTCCAGCTTTGACATGAATGCCGGCATGGAGCCTTCTGCATACTCATACAATTTTTTAATTTCCGGGTTGGATGCTCCACCCAACCAACGTAATAATTGTAGGAACTTAAAAGCCACACCTGCCGAGACATCATAGCCTGAAAAAACTTCATCTTGAAATTGTACAGTATGTTCAATTGTATCTGCACTACCTGGCAAACTAATAAGGTAGGATTTGCTTTTATTTTCGTTGTATTTAATAACAAGCTTCGCATTACCAATCATATAAAGATAAGTGCGCTGGTCCAGGAATTCATCACCATGTGAACTTACCCATAATCTGCGAGCCGCATCAGGATTTTTTTGTAATAATTTCTTGAGATCAATGGTTATTTCATGCGTAGCTGACTCAATAAATTTTGGTGTTTTATGATCACCTATACCGAAGACAAAAAAAACGGATTGACTGTTACCATTTTTAGAACCGCTATGACGTTGAACAGGTACATTTTCTTTTTCAAGACTATGCACAGAACCTATTTTTTTTGATTGGAGAATTTCCGTTACAGCATTGGTGGCGTGTTTCAGGGTAAACGAATCAATTAACGCCCTAAAAATAATCTTTTCAGCGCCTGTTAGATGCCCAAATGATGTTCTAAGATCATGTAAATTCCTACGAGAAACTTCGCTCAGATTAAAGCCATAAAAGGAATGTAATAATTTCTGATGATTATATCTTACTAATTTATGATTTAATTGTTCTTTACTTCTCATATTATCCCCAGATAGTTTTGACCCACTAGCTGTTAAGGAGCGTGTTTCACGATGGTTTTAATGTTTTTTATTAAGCAATAATAAGATTGATTATTATACAGTAAGATTTTTTTATTTGCAAATAAATTATTAGTCACTTTATTGGCATATGCAGGACAAGAGCATCAAAGTTTTCAGTGCCAGGAAAAAGACGACTGACTCAAGGTCATTGTATTTGTGGAAAAATAAATAACAATACTGTCGCTTACAAAACATGAGGACGATCCGCAGTACAGGAC
>JBIOEC010000155.1:0-3277 GCA_044445645.1 Gammaproteobacteria bacterium
GGTCAATATCTCACATTTATTGAATAAAAATACAGTTATTAACTAAAGGCCTAAAGGCCTAAAGGCTCAATTTAAACGCAGGGCACCATCTAAACGGATAACACTGCCATTCAGCATAGGATTGCGAATAATTTGCTCGACTAAAGAAGCATATTCTTGTGGTTCACCAAAGCGATGCGGGAATAATAAGTCTGCTTGGAGAGCTTGTTGTACCTCTGGACGCATATTCAGTAACATTGGGGTTGCCATTAATCCTGGGGCAATGGTCATGACGCGGATAGCGGAGGTGGCAAGTTCGCGCGCGGCTGGAAGTGTCAGTCCAATTATTCCTGCCTTAGAAGCCGCATACGCGCATTGTCCAATCTGGCCCTCATACGCTGCGATAGAGGCCGTATTAATGATCACCCCGCGTTCCATCGTATCTAATATCTCGGCATTTTGCATTTTAGCAGCGGCTAAACGTAATACATTAAACGTACCGATTAAATTGATTTGAATCACTTGTTGAAAATCAGCTAAGGGTATTACCCCGTTTTTTCCGACAATCTTTTTAGCTGGCGCAACTCCTGCGCAATTGATTACGATGCGTGGGGTATCTATTTGTTCAAATGCTTCCTCAACGGAAGATGGGTTGGTAACATCTAAAATGAATACTTTGCCTTGACATTCTTTAGCTACTTTTTCAGCTTGAGGGTCTAGATCGAGAATAACCACATTTGCGCCTAATTGAGCTAAGTGTTTTGCTGTAGCTGCGCCTAATCCGGAACCACCACCGGTAATCACGGCGGTTTGTTGTTTTATATTCATATTTAATTTTCTCGCAGAAATTTTTGACTAACTTCTTTAAATAAAGGCGTGCCTGAACGCTGTACCCATTCAAATAATACCATTTCTCGCGTTACTATTTGGATATTTGGATGATGACTCATCCTTTTTAAGGCAAATTTTTTATCTTCTGGATAACGGGTACTGGTCGCATCGACTACTACAAATACCTGTTTACCTCGATTAGCTAAATCAAAAGCCGTATGCAGCAAACAAACATGGGTTTCAATTCCACATAGCACAATTTGTTCGCGCTGGTATGCCTCGATGGCTTGGAACATATCTGCATTAGCAACGCAGGAAAACTCGAGCTTGGCTTGCACAGATGCCGCGGGCGCCAATTCACGTAAACTTGCAGCTGTTGATCCTAATCCTTGTGGATATTGCTCAGAGATAAATATTGGTACTTCAACGGTATTGGCTAAACGTATCAGCCAAGCGCAATGTTTTAGCATTTCCTCACAGTTCTGAATCGTTGGGAGGAGCTTTTCCTGGATGTCTACTACTAAGAGTAAACTATTTGCCGCATTTAGTAGTTGCATAGGTCATTCCATTTATTATTTTTTCTATTATAACATTGTTAGGAAGTGATGATAGTTTACATATTCCCATAATTGGGTCCTCCGCCCCCTTCAGGGCATGCCCAGTGAATATTTTGTTTAGGATCTTTAATATCACAGGTTTTGCAATGAACGCAGTTCCCGGCATTAATGACTAGCCGTGGAGTTCCATCTTCAGAATAGACAACTTCATACACTCCAGCAGGGCAATAGCGCTGCTCTGGCGCTGCATACAGCGGCAGATTAACTTCGTTAAAAATAGCGGGATCTTTTAATTGCAAATGACTGGGTTGATCTTCATTATGTTGTGTATTGCTATAGTAAACGGATGTGAGTTTATCAAACGTTAGTTGGTTGTCATGTGCGGGATAGGTAATTTTTTTGCATTGGCTAGCGGGTTTTAATTGCAAATTATCCGCCTGCGAATGCCAGGTCCAAGGAGTGCGTCCGTGAAAAATATAGGCGTCGAGGGCTGCATATGCGAGTCCACGCCATAGACCTTTTTGCATGGCTGGGTGAATATTGCGTGCTAAATAAAGTTCATGCACAAAATGCGAGCTCATGATTCTACTTTGATAATCTTTAAGCTCTTGCCCCGAACTTTGTAACTGCTCACAAATCACATCAGCAGCCAGAATTCCGGATTCCATAGCATTATGAGATCCTTTTAATTGCAGGACATTCATAAATCCTGCTGCACAACCGATCAACATTCCACCAGGAAAAGTTAATTTAGGGATTGCTTGATAACCTCCTTCGTTCAAAGCCCGTGCGCCATAACTAATACGTTGTCCGTCTTTTAAAATCTCTTTAATTGCCGGGTGAGTTTTCCAACGTTGCAGTTCTTCATAGGGATCGAGATAAGGATTTTGATAGTCGAGTCCTACAATGAATCCTAAGGCAACTTGATTATTATCTAAATGATATAAAAAACCACCGCCATAAGTATGTGAATCCAGCGGCCAGCCTATAGTATGTATAACTTTGCCGCGTACATGTTGCTTTTCAGGAATTTCCCAAATTTCTTTAATGCCTAAACCATACGTCTGTGGATCACAATCTTGGCGTAGAGAAAAATGAGCAATAATTTCCTCACTCAGTGAGCCACGGCACCCTTCACCCAATAAACATTGTTTGGCATATATCTCTACTCCAGGTTGATAGCGTGCAGTTTTTTCGCCTTCCTTATTAATCCCTTGATCTTTGGTTTTTACTCCACATACTGCACCTTGCTCATCGTATAAAATTTTATCAGCTGGAAATCCTGGAAAAATATCTACACCTAATTGCTCAGCTTGCGTCCCTAACCAACGACAAAGATTAGCCAAACTAATAATATAATTACCCTGATTGTTCAAACTAGGCAGAGTTGGCAATGGAAAATACCGTTGCTCACTTAAGTACAAAAATTGATCTTGTGCCGCAGGAACCAGCAGAGGGGCTCCTTGCGCCTGCCAGTCCATAAATAAGAGATTGAGTGCCCGGGGATTAAACACCGCTCCGGAAATAATATGCGCTCCTATTTCCGCACCTTTTTCCAGAATAGCAACAGTCAAAGCAGGATTCTTTTGTTTAATCCGAATACCCGCAGATAAACCAGCAGGCCCAGCTCCGATAATTAAAATGTCGTAGGTAAGATGTTCAGTTGTCATAGATGATTAATCTCGCAAGGATGACATAAGTAAGTCATGTTATAATATACTATTATAGTTAATACAACCCAGAGTAATCCAAAAGCCTATGAAAATCTTAGTCCCCATTAAGCGTGTAGTAGATTACACCGTAAAAATTCGCGTTAAACCCGATGGTAGTGGTGTTGATGTCCAGAATGTTAAAATGTCCATGAATCCTTTCGACGAAATTGCCTTGGAAGAAGCCATACTTTTAATGGA
>JBIOEC010000156.1:0-3264 GCA_044445645.1 Gammaproteobacteria bacterium
ATCTTGTCCACCTTGTTTACCTGCACCAAGAGCAGCATCTTCCATTGCAGAACCTTGGAAATGAGAGTTATCACCAATCCAACGCAATACTTTATCTGGAACATGGTTGATAAGACCAAACACTTTCGTCACGATGGTGACTACAATACTCATGTACATAAAGGTCACAACGAAAGGCCCAATAAATTTGTCAGGGATAATACCGCCAAATTGAATTGCGCTATAGAAACTTACGTTTACTAATTCGATAGCCAACCAGGTTACCAAAATAGAAGCCACAAAACCCATTACCATCAATGAAGGACGCATAAACATGTTCAGCAACAACATAATGGCTGAATCTGCTTTACCATAAATTTCATGGCCTTCAGGCATGGTCATACCTAGTGCAATTAGCGGTGCTGCGATCATAGATTCTACTACCGCAAATATCCACCCTATAGCTCCTGTAGCAAAGATAATAAACGGTATTAGTGGCATGTACACACCAAACACCGTACCTTGCATATACATGAAGCTAGCCAATCCGTAGATGAAAGGCATTACCGCAGCCAACATTCCCATAAAACCAGTACCTAAAGAAGCTGACGCATTACACCATCCCATCATAAAACCCAACAGAGGAATCGATACAGCAAGACCGATTAGTAACTTAGCACTTTCATTCATCATGCCTTGTCCGAACTTAGCCAAACGGATCATCGGATCTTTAGCTTGATCAGTAGATTCCACTCCTGAAATCATGTCCATAAACTTACCCATTTGACCAGCCACTGCTTCTGACATACCGATATCAGTAAAGATCTCTGCACTTTCACCATATCCATCTCTAATGCTTTGTTCCATCTGATCAGCAGGCGACAGACCAGATTGAAAATCACCTGTCTCAAATACATAATTAGAATAGTATTGAAGTACTGCACTTGCAGTTAATAGCTCTTCTTCCGATGCTTCACGTTCTGCAGATGTTTCTGTATCTGTCATTACAGGTGTATTGTCAGCATTAGGTTGAAACTCATAATTCGAGTCAATACCCGCTAATACTTGATAGTAATTACCTGCGGTAATCCATCCTTGTGAACGCATAAAGTCATAGGCAGTACCTTCTTGAGCCTCTGGCTTGGTAAAATACGACTGATTACTTAACATTGTGGTCACATATGACACCGAAGCTGTATGTAACATGTTGTATTCAGGCTGTAATAGGTTTGGATCCGCAACTAGATGTCCAGTTGCAATTCTTTCACCAATCGCTTGTACTGTTTGAGCAAAAGCATACACAATACTCATTTGCTTAGCATTTGCAACATTAGCCAGTTCTTGGTCTGTTCCAAACATATCATTAAATATTGTAAACTTCATACGGCCACACTCATATCCATCTTGTGAGCTAGTTGCAGTTGATTCATCAGTTAATCTACGACCGAATTGTAGATAATGATTATTACCTTCTATTTTAGTATAAATTTCATAAGGAATACCCGATAAACTTTGGTTATTGTTATGAGCGCTTACACAAGTAGCTGCACGTAACACATCTGATGCATGTGCATTTAAAGATTTGTTTGTATTGTTGGGCTGAGGTAAAACTAATAAATTTTTATTTACTCCGTCCAAACCATTTACAATAATGTCATCACTGATAGCCTGGCCACCTATACCTAGAGAACCCCCGTCTTCGAAATAATCAACAGCGGTATTCCATAAAGTATCAGCAGCGCCCACGCCTTGATAAACCAACCACATAACGGCTACTTGCGCTAAGCAATATCCGTTAGCTTTAGGCACTAACATGGCAATAGCAAAAGCAATACGTATTGGCACCCACATCGATGACATTTTTTCACCCATCATTTTTCCATGATGCGCGGTATGCAACACAGCCAATACCAACGTGTAAATTACCATTATCACGCCTAACGCTAAAGTGACAATGTTAAACACACGGAAAAGATTTCCCATTAACTGGGGTCCCGTAGCTGCTGCTTCTCCTGGCAAAACGCTTTGTTCTACGTCGCCAAAGATTTTGCTTATAATGTAAAGAGAATAGTCATTGTCTGTAGGCGTAAAAATTTCCGCGATACTGACATCGGAACTTGCTACGCTTAAGCCGCTGAACAAGAGAGTTATTATTAGTAGGAGACTACGGAACATAATATTCACCTTTTATGTTTTATTAGTTACCATTTTAACTGATTCAAGCCGAAAAGCCGATGTTTTTCAGGTGATTTGACATGAATAAAGAGGTTTTTGTATGGATTTTTGATATAACTGACCAAACCTGTTTTGGTGTTAGGTCATGAGTCTATTAGATCTCAAGAAATCTATTCTTTTTTAACTATTTCTTGTTTTTCTTCAGTAGTTTTGTTATTCCACCATTCTTTCCAAGTGCACCCAAGCTTTTTGTGCTTAATTTGAAAGGCCCAAAAGTGAGCGCGCAAGGCATATAGAATAAATACAGCTGTCATTAATATCACGACAATGGCCGAACCCCAAGCCGCATCGGAGAATAAATATATCGCATAAGCCAATGCTACAAAACCAAATAACAAGAATAGTAAAGCTTGGTGTAAGAAATTTTTACGACGCTTCTCCAATTCAATTGGAGTTAAACGTAACCGCCGAGTCGCCTGCTCAAAGCTTTCACGTTGATCCATATAAGGGACGGTTAAAAAGCCTTTGACAATATCATTCATAGACTTGGCTGCATCCATCAGAATAGATAAGCCTAACCCCCGTGAAATGCTATCTCTTCTTTTTTGGAAAAAACCTTTTTTTGATTTCTTGTCTACCATAATAATTTCCTAGTGAATAAGTATTTAACAAAACCCAGCGTGGTTAAGCTGAGAGCAAAAGAGAACATAACTGCAAATATAGCAATGGTGACTTCTACGTAATAGATGCCTAATAACAAACTAAAAACCATACTAAACGCAATAAAGTTACCATTCATGACAACTATCTTACGCCAACGGGATAATTTTCGCCCAGACAGGTTAGGAGTCACCCAATATAACCCTTCGACAAAATTATTTTCTTTTCTGAGCCCCACTATCAAAATGATGCTAGCTATTAAGCTCAAAATATACGCTTGTGGGGATACTATGCACCACGCTACCAGCTTGATGATTTGTTCCTGGGAAATTGCCAGGTTCTGCATTCCAAGATAAATTAAACCGATTAGAAATAAAGGAGTTAATAAAATAAGTATAGCCTGACGCGCCGAATATCCCTGAATATATTGTCCCCACCATCCTGCGACTA
>JBIOEC010000157.1:0-3262 GCA_044445645.1 Gammaproteobacteria bacterium
GAGTATATAAATATGAGAATACGTTGCTAATTGATTGCCATAAATTTAAAGCAGCGGTTGATGAAGTTTTGAGTGTTTCTGAGTTGGAAGTTGAAACATTTATCAAGGCAGGAATTTATAAACTGCATAAATTGGGCTTTGATATCACCAACCTTCATTTCCACTACTGGGTTAACGACACCATCCATGATCATGAGTTTTCACCGCCGCGTTACCATGAATTTTCTAGTCTTATAGCGTATGAGGACTATCTTCTTGATCGAATGCGGGAGCAAAGAAAAGTTTTTGAGAAGTTAAGAGAGCGGCTAGATATTATTTCTAAGATCGATGTAAAAGATTCAGCATTTCTTGCAGGAAAGTGGCTGAAATTAATTGGTCGAGCTGACCCGATTGAATGGGCAATTAGACATAAATATCTTATTGCTGCGAATGATCCGATAGTGTGGGCAATTGATAATAATAAATTAATAAATGGATTTAACCCCGCGCAATGGGCAGTAGATAAAAACTTAAAGGTTGAATACATTCCCGCGCTTGAATGGATTGCAGGGCAGTTTTCATATTTTAGTGATAAAAACAGGCTGCCAAGATTAAACAATATTATCAGATTTTGTGTTGACAATGACTTGCGCAATCGCATTGCAGGGAGAGCGATTTACAAGGGGATTAGAAGCTATGGAATACCAGCAGTACGCTTTTTGTACGATGAAGGGGTTAGGTGTGTCAATTGGGCAATTAATGAACTGCACACTCAATTGAAACTACCTTCGTTAGATACAGGAAAAGTGCAAAACCTTATCAATTCACTTGAAGGCTACTTAAGAGATTCTGAGTATGCTCTTCTTTTTAAGAATAACTTAAACATTACTATTGGTGGTTTGCCATTTGATGAGTGTAGGCAGGCGTTTGAATTAAAAACGCTTGTAGCGTCTACTACCATGAATACTAATGATAATATCGATGAGCTAGTTGATAATAACGTGATTAAGGATAATAAATTAGTCCTGCATTATATAAAAGACGCATTCCCATTACTTAAGTATAAAGGAGGGGATCCTAAATTAGTTATAGAAATGGAACTTAATGCGCTGATGAGGGCTGTTAATCCTACTTCTTCCGGTATGGAAGTTGCCTATCGTTTATGGTGTGGGGGAGCAAATTTGCCGGAGAAAAAAGAAAAGGTGCTTTTGCAGTGGGCTGAAAAAGAAGAGGTGAATATTGAAGGTTTGCTCCCAAAGGATTGGATTATCAAAAGGCGGGAATTGTCTGTGCAAATGCTCTAGCAAAAGATGGATTTGGTATTATGGGAAATTCTGCTAGCATAAATATATATTATTTAGATGGATGCGTATGAGGAAGGGTTTTACCTTGGTCGAGCTGGCGATTTCACTGACGATTATCGGGCTGTTAGTAGCAGGGATTGCTGGGGGTTCAGTACTGATTCAGCAGGCGCAGGCAAGAAGGGTTATTGTGGCGCTACTTGATGCTGAATCTGCCTTTAACGGATTTATTGCAGTATATGATGCAGTTCCAGGCGATATGTCTAATGCCTCTGACATCTGGCCCAGCTGTGGGGTAGATAATGCTTCATGTAATGGTAACGGTAATGGTAATTTAGATACTACTTACGATGCGACAGATGAAACATTAAGGATACTCAAGCATTTATCATTAGAGGGGTTGTTAAACGCGGGTGTGCCGCAGTTAACTGGCGTGTATACGCAGCCTTTACCATATTCTCCGCGTCTGGGGAGTTTGTTGGGATATAACTATTTGCAGACTACCTTTACCGATCCAAGTGTGGGGAAAACTTTCCAATTATTTGCTAATCAAAACCCATATCCGATCATGGTTGCAGTCGGTACTCCGCGAAGTTCTGGGGTATTTGGATTTGCAGGGTTTTATAATAATAGTGCTTTCACTCCTGCTGAAGCATATGCAATCGACCATAAAATTGATGATGGAAATTTCAATGGCACAAATTATGTAGGTAATAATACCGGGAAATTATGGGCCATTTTTGGCGGGGATCGGGCTGACGTAGGTGAGTTAACAGATTGTATTAGTTGGGATGAAGTAGCCTTAGTTGATCCTGGGTCTTACTACGTTATGACTAACCCCAACAAAGCATGCGTTTTATCGTATTTAATCAGGCAATAGTCATATGAAAAAAGGATTTTCATTAGTTGAACTGGCAGTGGTGATTATAGTTATTGGGCTGTTAATTGCCGCGATTGCCAGTGCAGGTGCAATATTGAAACAAGCAAATACCCGTAGGGTAGTTGCAGCAGTTGATCAAGCTCGCCAAGCCTATAACGGTTTTATGGGTGAATATAATGAAATGCCAGGTGATATGGCAGATGCCAGTACTTATTGGCCAACTACTTGCGGAGTTTCAAATGCAGCATGTAACGGTAATGGTAATAGCCAACTTGACTTAACTTTTGCCGCAGATACGGATGAAAGTTTGAAGTTGTTAAAACATCTTACTCTAGCAGGATTTTTAAACTTAAATATCCCGCTAATTCCTGATGCCTACACCCATCCACTTAACTATTCGCCACAAATTGGTGATGGTATGGGGTATAGTATCGCTCCACCAACATTTATCGACCAAACAGCAGGAGCATTTCAGTTGTTCCGTAATTCTGATCTTAGCGGGGTGCTAGCTTATGTAGGGAAAGCCAGGACAGGTAATCCAAGAGGGTTTAATGGATTCTATTTTAATAGTGCGTTTACTCCTTACGAGGCCTATGCAGTAGATCACAAAATGGATGATGGTGTTTATGATGGTACGCACTATGTGGGTAGTGGTACTGGGCAACTAATGGTGACCTATGGGATTGACCGTAAAGATGTCACTGTTTTTAATGATTGTGTGCAAATGGGTGGCACATATGTTGATGATCCTGGTTCTTACTATGTGGTGGCAAACACCGCACCTACATGTATGATTCTATTTAAATTGGCGCAGTGAGGAATTTTTAGCATTAAGTTTCTTGAGTGCACTTAGAAAATCAATTATCATTTCCTTAACGTATATGACAGAACTTGAGGATTTGCCTTCTTGGCTACTCGCAAATAGTTTTTTAGCTCATCTAGCAGGCGTGGTTAAGTCTTGCAACCTGCATAAAACATGGATACCTGCCGCCGCAGGTAAACAAAAATTCCCCTATATATGTTTTATAGTCTACAGCAACCACAATTGATGACTTAAGAGATGGTATAATTTGAAATCGAGCGCGCCGTTAAGGAGACAAAC
>JBIOEC010000158.1:0-3240 GCA_044445645.1 Gammaproteobacteria bacterium
GAATAATATGCTCGACTTTTAAAACCTCCACGGCATATTCTAAAACCGATAATGCATTCAAATCGGTATGCACCATTAAATTGGCAATATTTCTGTGGACAAATACCTCACCCGGCAACAAGCCTAAAATTTCATTGGCTGGAACACGGCTGTCTGCACATCCAAGCCATAAATATTTGGGGGTTTGCCTTTCTGCTAAACGTTCAAAAAAGTGCGGATCATGCTCCAGCACGCTGGCAGACCACTGCCGGTTATTTTCTAATAAATCATCTAAACTTGAGAAAGACATTGTATGGTTCTCTAGGAATATAGTTTGAGAACAAAAATTATATAGGTCACAGCGGGCTTTAGCAAACCAAATGTTATTAAACTCACTATAATTTGGATTAAATTACTATAACTGCCTGATCTGCAAAATTCAGGGCTGGGTTTTGGATAACTATCTTACCCGCAATAACCGTGCATTAATAGCAACGACAACAGTACTTAGCGACATTAATACTGCGCCAAATGCGGGTGATAACAAAATCCCATACGTGAATAGCACCCCTGCTGCTAATGGCATAGCCAGCGCATTATATCCTGTTGCCCAAAATAGATTTTGAATTATTTTTCGGGTAGTGGCCTTGGATAGTTTAACAATTTCTACAATATCCAAGGGATTGCTTTTTACCAAAATAATATCCGCTGTTTCAATTGCCACATCGGTTCCCGCACCAATTGCAATGCCAACATCTGCTTGAGCAAGTGCCGGGGCATCGTTTACTCCGTCTCCAGTCATGGCTACCAATAAACCACTTTTCTGAATTTCTTTAATTTTAGCCACTTTATTTTGCGGTAGTACTTCTGCAAAATAATTATCTAGGCCAATTGATTCTGCCACCCATTTTGCAACTTTTTTATTATCACCAGTTAACAGAAAGCACTGTATTCCCATTTCTTTTAAACGTGCAATGGCTTCTTTTGATTCAGGACGAATAATATCTGCAAGTGCAATAGCACCTTTGAGAACGTCGTCGATGATAACAAAAATCACTGTTTTCCCTTCATCATGAAATTTCTCAATATGCATACCTAACGCACCATTCATATGCAGATTATTTTCTAGTAAATAACCTGGGCTAACTACTTTAATATTTTTTCCATTTACTTTGCCCTGTGCGCCTTTTCCTGGAATGGCAATAAAGTTTTCAACTTGAAAGATTTCTTTGGCAAAACTGACGACACCTTTAGCAATAGGATGTTCAGAATGCGCTTCTACGCTCGCTGCATAATTTACCAGCTCATCAGTTTTTAATGATGCATCTGATACTAGAATATCGGTAACCCCAAATTTTCCTTCAGTAAGTGTCCCGGTTTTATCAAACACAATTGCATTAATATTCCGTGCTGTTTCAAAAGCAGCACGGTTACGAATCAACAGACCATTACGTGCAGCAATTGCAGTAGAAACGGCAACAACTAAGGGTACGGCCAGTCCTTATGCATGAGGGCAAGCGATGACCATGACCTTTACCATGCGCTCTAGAGCAAAAGCCACTGATTGATCGGTAAATATCAACCATACTAGCAGTGTTAATGTTCCTGCACCTAATGCAATTAGGGTTAGCCAATTAGCCGCATGATTAGCTAAGTCTTGGGTTTTTGATTTACTTTCTTGGGCTTGTTTAACCAGCTCAATCACCTGAGCCAGAAAAGAATCTTTACCGGTTTTTTGCACTTGAATCGTAATGGAGCCTTCACCATTGATTGAACCACCGATAACGATTGATCCAATAATTTTAGTCACCGGTTTTGATTCTCCGGTTAACATCGATTCATTGACACTGCTCTCACCACTAACGACTTCTCCATCTGCGGGAATTTTCTCACCGGGTTTAATAATAACTTTATCACCCAAAACTAAATCACTCAGCGGAACATCAATTGCACTACCATCGGGCATAATTTTATGTGCATCGGCTGGCATTAATTTTGCTAGCTGTTCTAATGCTTTACCAGCACCCATCACGGATTTCATTTCAATCCAATGCCCCAGCAACATAATATCAATTAAAGTTGCTAGCTCCCAAAAAAACAGCATGCCAGAAAGACCAAATACCACTAAAGAGCTATACACATAAGCAACTGAAATAGCTACCGCAATAAGAGTCATCATTCCCGGTTGATGATTTTTTAATTCTCGAATGAGTCCAGTAAGAAATGGCCAACCCCCATAGAAAAAAATTAATGAAGATAAACCAAATAAAACATACAGATCCCCGGAAAACTGCAAAGCCGTTCCCAAATGTAAAAACTGCTGAATAATAGGCGAAAGCAATAATACAGGTACGGTTAAGACTATTGAGATCCAAAAACGCTTTTTAAAATCGCTCAACATAGTCCCATGATTAGCATGCGGATGATGATTTTTATCTTGATGAGAATGCTGCATTTTGTCCATATTAATTTTCTTTTTTTTTCCGTATAATCTAGTGATTTTAGGCTAACACTACTACTTTGACAAGCATATGAACAATTACCAGATTATTGCTCATCGCGGTGCCAGTGGCTATGCACCGGAAAATACACTAGCGGCCTTCCGCAAGGCCTACCAATTGCAGGTAAAATCAGTAGAGTTTGATGTGGTATTAAGCAAGGATGGCATTCCGATTATTTTCCATGATAAAACCACTACTCGCACTACCAATTTGGCTAATAAGCATATTACTGATTTATCGCTACAGCAAATTAAACAATTAGATGCCGGCTGTTGGTTTGCTCCAGAATTTTATGCAGAACCCATTCCTACTTTTAAAGAAACTCTGCAGTTTCTAGTCACCCATAACATGCAAGCACACATTGAATTAAAAACTCATCCTGGATATGAAACGCCTACAGTAACTCAAGTACTTGCCGAATTCCGTGCTACTTGGCCCAAAAATTTATCTGCCATCTTTTCTAGTTTTGATTTGGCCATGCTCCATACTTTACGTGAGCACGATTCCTCTCTATCTCTGGCACTCACGCGCCGGGTGTGGGATAAAAATGGTATGAGCATTCTGCGCGAGTTAGATTGCCAAGCTATGCATTTAAATGCTCTCTACATTACGCAGCAGCAAATAGCCAATCTTAAAGAGTCTAACTATGCAGTAAGATGTTATACAGTAGATGATCCTCAGCATGCCAAATTACTTTTTAAATGGGGAGTGGATAGCATATTTACTAATTATCCAGATCGTTTTATATAGGATCCAACAC